>JAZQYC010000030.1:0-3597 GCA_045633285.1 Clostridia bacterium
CTGATTTTACTCATAACCTCTTTAAGCTGTTGAATGCTATCGATCTCAACCGAGATAATTATCGTTCCCGTTGAATTCTTATCTACTCTCGCAGAAGCAGAGGTTATAGGTATCTTCATATTTGAAATAACCGTCGTAATAGATGCAAGTATACCACCAATATTTTCGGTCTTGATCTGCATCGTTGCTACGAAATTCTTGTTGCCGTTCTGCTCTGGCCAGGTAGCCTCGATAATACGCTCAGGCTCAAGATTTTTGACGTTAGGACAATCCTTTCTGTGGACGGTTACTCCTCTGCCTCTCGAAATATATCCGACTATCTCGTCTCCGGGAACGGGAGTACAGCAATGCGAAAGCTTGATAAGCAGATCATCGTAGCCTTTAATGACTACGCCACCGCTTGCAACACGCTTCTTTTCTCCCTCCTGTGGAGTAAGTATCTGACGGGACTCGACCTCTTTTCTATAATAATCTATCAGCTTAAGTAGGATCTGATTGGTCGTAATACCACCGTATCCGACCGATGCGTAGAGATCCTCGATAGAGGTAAACGAGTAGCGTTGCATAATATATTCAAGCCAAGACGGAACGGCAAGATCAGAAAAGGCGTATCCACGTCTTTTTGCTTCCTTTTCAAGCATTTCCTTGCCTTGCTTGATGTTTTCTTCAAGCATTTCCCTCTTGAAGAACTGTCTGATCTTAGCTTTAGCGCTGGCGGTTTTGACAAATTTTAGCCAATCTCTGCTCGGACCTTTTGCAGAATTCGAGGTAATAATCTCAACAATATCTCCGTTTGACAAAACGCTTGACAAGGGAACGATCTTGGTGTTGATCTTAGCTCCTACGCACTTGTTACCAACGGCAGAATGGATATGGTAAGCAAAGTCCACTGCAGTTGAGCCAACGGGCAGATTGATAACGTCTCCCTTTGGCGAGAATACGAACACCTCGTCACTAAACAGGTCAATCTTGAGCGAATCCATAAACTCCTTAGACGTTTCAAGCTCACCCTGTACTTCGACCTCATTTTTAAGCCAACCAAGTCTATTGGTTACAGTGGGCGCATCGTCACGTTGACCTTCCTTGTATCTCCAATGAGCAGCTATACCGTATTCAGCGATATTATGCATCGATTTCGTTCTGATCTGTATCTCAAAGGGTACACCGTACTCCGTCATAACGGTAGTGTGAAGAGACTGATACAGATTGGGCTTAGGCATAGCGATATAATCCTTAAATCGACCTGGAATAGGCTTCCACATCGTATGGATAGCGCCAAGCACAGCATAGCAGTCCTTGACGGTGTCAACTATTACACGGACGGCGGATAGATCGTATATCTGATCAAAAGTCTTGCCTTTGTTGACCATTTTTTTATAAATGCTATACAAATGCTTAGGTCTGCCAAAAACCGTACCGTTGATAGAAAGCTCCTTGAGCTTCATACGGATAATATCGCAGAGCTTATCAATGAAAATCTGTCTTTCAGAGAGCTTTTCAGACACCATCTCGGTGAGCTTATCAAACTCCTCGGGGAAAAGATATTTCATCGAAAGATCGTCAAGCTCGCATTTGATCTGTGAAATACCAAGTCTGCCTGCAAGCGGAGCATAAATATCAAGTGTTTCTCTTGCAAAAATAATTTGCCTAGGTCTTGGCAAGCTTGAAAGCGAACGCATATTATGCAAACGATCTGCAAGCTTAATAATAAGCACGCGGATATCCTTTGCCATAGCAAAGAACATTCGTCTGAGGTTTTCTGCTTGCTCGTCTTCAGCATTTTTGAATTGAAGCTTATCGAGTTTTGTTACTCCAAGCACGAGCGCAAGCACCTCGTCTCCAAATTGGGAGCTGATCTCCTTTTCGGTGATAGGTGTATCCTCGAGTACGTCGTGTAAGAGGGAGGCAATGATCGTATCTGCATCAAAATCAAGGTCAAAAAGAATCTCTGCTACGTTCACGGGGTGAATAAAATACTCCTCGCCCGACAAACGAAGCTGACCCTTGTGAGCGCTTTGAGCAAAGTAGTAAGCATTGCTTACACGCTCGACGTCATTTTGCAAATATTTAGTTTTGATTTTTTCAAGTAAATTATCCATTTGAGTTTATTATGCAATAAAGCTTGGATTTTGTCAAATCCGTGCGTGCGTTATTTATAAAAAACGCAATCTTTTCTTCATCAAACTCTATTAAGCCAACGTCCTCGAAGATCATAAATGACAAATAAAATATTAGCTTATGCTCGTCGTGAACGTTAAGCGTCTGCTCAAGAGAAAGAGTAGATCTTATAACTCCTGCGCTAAGAGCTTTCTTTATTTTTACAAACCATTCACCTGCTACCTGTCTATCAAGATCAATATCGGACAATCTATCTCTTAGCACGCATTCGTGATTAGGGACAAAAACTTTTCTACCAAAAATTGCTGGAACGGAAAGTGGCTTATCCCAGAAAAACAAATTGTCATAGCAATCAAAGTAGTCCTGTTCGGGAGAATAGATAACGCTATTATTGGTGTTAGCCGTATTTTTTACGTAATAATATTTTTCAAATTTTACGTCATTTTCGCTTAGCATTTTGCAAGCCATCTTGAAGCCGTCAAGGGTGTAACAAATAAGACAATTTCCGTGAGTGCTTTCGCTAAAAGCATCAGAAAGTACTCTATAAAACTCATTATTGTCAAGTACTTGCGCTTTATTTGAGCCAAATCTTGCACTTTTTGCAAAATTTATCATTTCAAAATGGTTATCAGGCAATTCAGGCTCACCATACAAAAAAGCACCCTCTAATATGCCCTGATTATATTCTCTACCATTAAAAATATTTTTTGAAAGAGATAGCAAGCAATGCTTTTTTGCATCAGAATTTAAAAATCTTATTTGCTCTCCCTTATAAAATCCGGACAAGGTATATCCGCTTTTCCTTAGTTCGCTTACGTGCAAAGGATTATTCTTTCCGTAAGAAAAATTCATTCTATCTGACAGCTCGTAAAATATTGGCTTTGGATTGTGATATCCAAAAGGCTCAAGGAGCTTAAGCTCGTCAAACAGCTTTTCTCCAACTCTCTTTCCCGTAATATCAGCATCGTATTCACGCACCTTGTCAAAAGCTGAATCAGGTAGAGTTTTCAGATAGTCGTAAAAAGCTCTTTTGAAAGTCTCGAAGGAAGAATACTGCATAGTGATTCCGGCAGCTTGGGAATGTCCTCCAAATCTAGTAAAATAATCCTTAAATAAGCAAAGGGTCTCGTATATATTTACCCCGGGAATGCTTCTGCACGAACCGCTGATCTCGCTTCCGTTCCTTGAAAAAAGTATTACGGGTCTTTCGAATTTTTCAACTAGCTTGCTTGCAGCAATTCCAAGCACGCCCTTATGCCAATCGCCACACAATACTAATGCTCTTTCGGTATTCAAATCGTCACGCGCTGAGATAATAGCCTCTTCCTCGGTCAATGCGCACAGTCTCTGTCTTTCAGCATTCTCGTCGTTCATTTCCTTAATTAAGCAGGATAAAACGAAATAATCAGTCTCCGTAAATAATGCAATAGCTCTCGATGCATCGCCAAGTCTACCAAGAGAATTGATACGAGGAACGAT
>JAZQYC010000031.1:0-2754 GCA_045633285.1 Clostridia bacterium
GTCAGCTTTGATCAGAAGCAAAGAGCTATAGCCTCGGGTCAGTACTGCGTTTTATACGTTGGAGATATCTGCCTTGGCGGTGGAGTTATCGAATAGCTTTTGATCGTGGGCGGAAATTTTGTTTAATAAAAGCAAATAACCCCCTCAAAATTTTTGCTATTTATTTTTTGGTATGCTATAATTTAGTAGTAACAATACATTTTTTACGGAGGAGAAGTATATGTTGGCACCGGGAGAACGTTTATTTGCGGCGGCTAAATCGCACAGTCCCTTGGCTCTTCTTGCAGCCCCCGGCTCTGAGGAGCTTTGCAAAAAGATTGATTTTTATCTTACCAAGTGGTACAACGAGGATAACGAGGATAAGGTAGATACCTTTATGGTGACCTTGGGTTGTCCGAGATTCAGCACGGGTGACGGAAAGGGCGTTATCAAGGAAAGTATCCGCGGAATGGACGTTTATATCGTTATAGACGTTGGCAATTACAGCTGTACCTATTCTATGTTCGGTGAGCTCAACAGAATGAGCCCCGACGATCATTACGCAAACCTCAAGCGTATTATCTCCGCTATCGGTGGTAAGGCTGAGAGAGTTTCGGTCATTATGCCCACTCTTTACGGTGGCAGACAGCACAAGCGTAATATGAGAGAGTCTCTTGACGGAGCTATGATGCTTCAGGAGCTTTCGGCTATGGGTGTCAAGGACGTAATCACCTTTGACGCGCACGACCCCAGAGTACAAAACGCTGTACCCCTTATGGGATTTGACAACTTCATGCCTACTTATCAGGTGCTCAAGGCTCTTCTCCGCAGATTCCCTGATCTTAAGATAGACAAGAACAACTTTATGGTAGTCAGCCCCGACGAGGGTGCAATGTACAGAAACAAGAACTATTCATCACTTCTTGGAGTAGACCTTGGTATGTATTATAAGCGTAGAGATTACACCACCGTAGTCAACGGCCGTAATCCTATCGTTGCTCACGAGTATCTTGGCGGACCTACTATGGGAATGGATATTTTCGTAGCGGACGATATTATCGCGTCCGGTGAATCCTCGCTTGGCCTCGCTCACGATCTGAAATCAGCTGGAGCTAACAGAATCTTCTTGTCGGCAACCTACGCGCTCTTCACGGAGGGCATTGAAAAGTTCAGACAGGCATACGAGGAGGGCAAGATCACGGCTGTTATCGGCACTAATCTTACCTATACCCGTCCCGAGCTTAAGGACGAGCCCTGGTACGTTGAGGCTGATATGAGTAAGTATATCGCATACATCGTTGCTGCTTGCAACCAGAACAGAAGCATAAGCGCAGTTATAGACCCCTCGTCCAAGATCCACAAGCTTATTAGCCAGTATAAACAGAACTAAAGGAGCGAAAAATGAACGTACGATGGCTGGGCCATTCGTCCTTTTGCCTGACAGAAAGCACGGGCACGGCGGTGGTTACCGACCCATTTGACCCTTACGTGGGAATTGAAATGCCCAAGGTAAGGGCTGACGTAGTGACGACGAGTCACTCACACAAGGATCATAACGCTATTCACCTCGTTGATGGCGCAAGCACGGTCATAGACCAAAGCGGAGCGTTTGAAGTCAAGGGAATACACGTTTTTGGTATAGACGCAAAGCACGACGGTGAGCAGGGCTCGCTCCGTGGAGACGTCGTTATATATAAGTTTCGCATTGACGGCGTAGAGGTCTGTCATATGGGAGATATAGGAGAGGAATGCTCGCCTGAGATAGTCGAGGCAATCGGCACGGTGAACGTTTTGCTTATCCCTGTAGGCGGAAATTATACGATTGACGCCAAGCAAGCAAAGGAATACGTTGATAGACTTATGCCCGATATCGTAGTGCCCATGCATTATAGATCTAAGGGTGTGGAATTTGATATCGACAAGGTGGACGACTTTTTGGATCTTTTTGAGGAAGAGGACGTTATCTATCTTGATACGGCAGACTTTGACGTTACGAGATCACAATTCGACGGGGAGCGCACGAGAGTCGTTATCCCTAAACTTTAAACTTAATATCTTAACGGGTGTACGTAGTACTTAATAGGGAAGCTTAGTCACAGCCCCCGCTACTGTAGGAGAATGCGGTAAACCACTGAGTCAATCGGGAAGGTCGCAAGCGGAAACGCTATCCGAGTCAGGAGACCTGCCCGTTAAAGGTGTCAGCATCTCGGTGGGAGATATGCGGTGATAAGTATAGCGTGCTATACCTATATCCTTTTTCCATTGGGAAAAGGATTTTTTTTATTCAAAAATTCCGTCCGAGTTAAGGTCGGTAAATAAAAAAAAGGAGAACGAAAAAATGAAAAGGTTGACCAAAATTATTGTGGTAATAATGATTGCGGTTATGGCGCTTGGAGTATTTTCTGCGTGCGCTGGAGAAGAGGGCAAGGTTACTCTCGTGGTTAAAGCGGAAGACGAGATCAAAAGTTATTCGGTAAACACCGAGGGAAAGGATCTCACTACGCTTGAGGATCTTATGGAATATCTCGTGCAAAACGATGAATTTACCTACGAGTCAGCGCAGGGCTTTTTGACGAGTGTGAACGGTATCACACCAAACTCTGCAAATAATGAATTTTGGGGCATTTATACCGACGCTACGATAGGGGATATTCCCTATTACGATACCTCGTGGGGAGCAGTAGTCGTAGAAGGAATTCAATACGGTAGCGCGTCTAAGGGTATACAAGAGCTTCCTTTAACGGGTGGAGCGACCTATATTTTTGCTATATCTAC
>JAZQYC010000032.1:0-1694 GCA_045633285.1 Clostridia bacterium
GCTAAGCCACCAAACGCCCAAAGAACGTAGATATGCAAGGGAAGTAGTCTATTAGAGGAAGCTCCATAGTACGCGCCGATACCGTTTTCAGTAACGATCTTGGTAGCGCCCGCATACCCTTCCATGTCAGAGCCCTGACCAATATAGAATATTCCGAGAAGCACTCTGACTGCAAGAGCGATAAAGGCTACGATCGCGATAGGATAATATTTTTTGATAAAGGAGGCAAAGCCCTTTTCCTCTCCCTCACTCTTACTCTGATAGCCCTTACGTCTCAATGCTACCCAAATACCGTAAACGAGTGCAAGAGTACCAACTATACCGATAACGAGATAAAGAATTCCTGCCAATCCTCCGTCGTCTGCAACGTAGGTGGTAAGAGTCTTGATATCTCCGGTATTGGTAATAGAAGTTGGATCTACCTTGGTAAGGCTAATTCCGTCGAAATACGCCTTACCCTTTGCGTTTATGCTTTCGCTACCTACTCTGAGCGAAAGAGTGATAGAATCGTAATCGTCTGAGGTGAAATAGTACGAGTACGAGGTCTCGCGAGTTCCCCAAGCCGTACTTACCGAGGTCTTGGGAGAAACGGGGATAAATCTCTTGTTTTCCTCGATGCCGATATAAGCGCCCGTACCCGAGCCTGAGCCCCTGACGGTAGAAGCAACGAAGATATCTGCTTCAAGTCTATAGGTAGCGCCTCTTTCGATTCTGATGACCTGTTTGAGGTAGGTCTCGTTTTCTGTCTTATTGTTGATAACGAGATATTTAGATCCAAACTCCACAGCCTCGTCCGTCGTGGTCTCTCTACTTAAAACCTCTACGACTGCCTTATTAGAATCCTCAGCTCCTACGATCTCCCAACCGGTCAAATCGTCCTGAAAGCTACCGTTTACAACAAGCTCCTCTCCGTACTCCGAGGTGAAATCCTCACCTGCGCATCCTACGAAAGAAAAAAGCATGCAAACGGCAAGCGCTATACATATAGCAATTTTGTTAAACCCTTTCATAAAAACCTCCTGAACTAACACGAGTCCATTCTGTATTAGGATAAACGATTTCAGCGGTTTTTTCAAGTGTTTTTGGTCTAATTTGTAAAATAAATAATATATTTATATAATAATACCGTCAAATTCTATCATTCCTCGTCTTTTGATCAGAGAAAGAAGAGTATCTCCTCCCGTATAAATACCACTACACGAAAGAACGGACAGCATTTCCTTTACACTAATCATCTCACGCAGACCGTACCCAAGGCAAGGAAGTAGCTTGCGATATTCAAAAAAAGCCTTTTTCAAAATAATTCGAGCCTTTTTTACCCGACAGGTGATATCCTTGCGATAAACGCTCAGGATATATTCCTCTCTTTCCTCGTCACTCTCCTCAGTTGACACGCACGATAAGGCTTCTTTTTCAGACAGTCCAAAGAGCTTTTTTAGCTTATCCACGCAGACGTTTCCATCGATTATTTCTCCTACTCCGCCACCCGTCAGATAGTCCTCGTAGAGCGTAGACAAAAGGTACGCCGATATCATAAGCAGATCTCCTCTTTGCATGCCCTTTCTTCCGTTTTCGGACAAAAATCTCTCTATTCCCGTTGCAAGCTGACTCTCTCCTCCCTCCTTTCCGTCCGTCATAAGAAGAAATGCGTTCAATCTCTCTCCGTAGTCTAGAAGTCTATTCACTCCCTTTTC
>JAZQYC010000033.1:0-10585 GCA_045633285.1 Clostridia bacterium
CCTTCACCACTTTCGTAATATTTTAAATTTAAACAACCGCGATAAAGATTAACTTTTAATGTATCATTTACTTCCTTATCATAATATAAATCACTGGAAACATTTACTCTGCATTCTTTATCATTAATCATAACATAAATCTCATAAGTGTCTATGCTTCTAACCCTATTTGAAAAGTGTTTACGGACAACAACACATTCTAATTGTGCAACCTGATTTTTCATCGCACAGTTTGTTGCGTCAATAAAAACAAGCCCAAACCCATACGCGCAAATCATAATCATTAAAACAACACCGATTTTTGCTATAGCGCTTTTAAAGTATTTTTTATAAGTTTCTTTTAATAATGTAAAAGATAAAATTGTAAATGCAATTAGGATAATACCCATAGGAATAAGTGCATATAGGTAAAGACTATTGCTATTTATGTAAGTATGATAAAAAGTATTTGCAAAAGTAAATATAAAAACAAATAATGATGGTGCATTTATTGCATTATTATACATCTTGCCAGTTTTATATTTTGTTTTATATAAAGTATAATCAATCGCATAATAGCCAATAAAAGTAATATTGTATAAAAACAAAATCAAGTTGCTTATATCAGGGTTTCCTATTAAATAACATACCAGCAATAAAATTGCATTTACTATAAATGCGAAAAAAGCAAGGATACGCTGTTTTGTATTTTTAGTTGTTAAAATAATCCTTATAAACCAAGAAATTAAGTTAATCTCTAAAAAGACAAAAATTATTATTGAAAATATATTTTTTGCAAGAGTGAAAGGTTGAGAACGATTAAATAAAATTAAAAAGATAAAGCATAATCCTAAAATTAGCCATTGAATTGTAGAAAAAATGCTTTCAATTTTTGATTTTCTTTCTTTATTACTCTTGCGTTTGTCTTTCTTTACGCTATTATCAATATTATTGTTTTCCATATTTCTATTATAGCACAAATTTATAAAAAGTCCACATTTTAATAATGAATAAAAAATAAACCAGGAGTTTAAAGTCATTGGCTTGTTTTGCTAAATTTATTTTAATATAAAACCAACAAATAAAGAACTTGAATTAGTTTAAGTTAGGATATAAAAGTTTTTCTTTCTTCAGTTAAAGAAGTTCAAACGCAATCACCACTTGCCCGCCAGATAGAAGGCTCGCTTTTGAGCAGAACACAAAAATGTTTTTCGGCATTTATTTTAAATGTACGAATATTTGGACTTTTGTTTTTTGTGGACGTGGTATAATGCTCTCAAAGGAGTAAATACTATGGAAAAAATTACTTTTGAGGGCGAGAATTATTATTTCAATAAAGGAGTTATTTACGATGAGTCCTTTATCGAGATTCCAGAATCGATTGCTAAGAAAATTCTAAGAGAATATTACAAAGAGATCAAGTATGAGAGCTTTGATCAAAACAGTCTTCTTGAACACGTAAAGCAATTGAAGATCTCGGGCTTTTATAAGGAGTGCTTGGACGTTATAGAGTTTACTTTAAACAAATATTTTGATTCTATAGACCTATATAGATTGACCTTTCCTATAATCACAAGCTGTTACAGGGCTTTAGGCGAGCCACAGAAGGCTATCGATTTTTGGTTAAATAACAGATCAATTTTTAGATCCTGCTTGAGCGTTCCCCTTCTTACTTCTGTTTCAGCTGCGTACTGCGACGTTGGTGACTACGAGACCGCAAAAAAATATGCAAATAAGGCCTACGCTCTTCAGGGCGGTGGAAAAAACTATCAGACCGAGCTTTCTCTCGTGTATCAAAGAATACGCAAGGAAACGAGAGATTATTGAATTTTTTAGGTCACCTGTGGAATATTGAAAAATTTTAATTTTTTTAAAAAAATTATGAATCCTGCCGAAAGAAAAGCGGTTTATATTTTGACATAGCTATTGCTCTTTGCTATAATTTAAATATTAAGCTATTCATTTCGCTTTAATACAGGAGGCAATTATGAAGATCAAATTAGCAACCTACAACGTATGTCATTGCGGAGACTATTCTAATCACAAGCCCGGAGATCCTTTTCAACTAAAGATCATCACCGTGGACAAAACGGCTGAGGCTATCAAAACCGTTGGAGCTGATATTATCGGTCTCAACGAGGTTTTCAACGACGGTAACCGTGAGGAATTCAAGGAGCAGACTAAGCGCCTTGCTGAGCTTGCAGGATATCCCTACTACTATTTTGCAAAGGGATTTGATTACAAGTGGTGCGTGATCGGTAACGCTATTTTATCAAAATACCCTATCCTTAACTTTGAGGCAATACCTATCCCCACCGTTCCCAAGGAGGAAAGAGAAGAAAAGGGTTGGTACGAGGACAGAGTGCTTGCGGTCGCTGACGTAGACGTCAACGGAAAGACGGTCAAGGTCATCGCGTCGCATTTCGGTCTTATCCCAGTAGAGCTTGAGAGGATCGTCTCTAAATCCTGTCAGATAATAGACGAGGCTAACGTTCCTTGCGTTATCATGGGAGATTTCAACGTTCAGCCCGGACACGAAGCGCTTGATCGCATTCTCGAGAGAACCAAGAGCTGTGCTGAAGAAATGGGCAACGAGGAATTCACCTTTGCTTCCTACGATCCCAAGGTGCATATAGACTACATTTGCGTTCCCAAGGACGCTGACGTTCTCGAATACACCGTACACAAGCTAAAAGCATCAGACCACATGCCGATATCGGCTGTCGTTGATATTAAATAACGATCAAATAAACGAAAAGAGAGAAAATCAATTACGATTTTCTCTCCTTTTTTTATGCAAAAATTTTTATTTCTTGTTTTTCAAAACGAGCTTAGCTCCGCCAAGAAGTCCTACGGGACGACCTGGGATATAGCTTGATCTCCATCTTGGGTCAGCCTCTTCTACATAAAGAGCCGTGGGCGCGCCTGCTACCTTGACTGATAAAGCATTTTTACCAAGCTTAATGCTGTCGGTAACGTCTACCTTAAAGGGATTGCAGGTACGAGTATCGTAGCATCTACCGTTCAGCGTGATCTCTGCTACACCGCCTACCCTACCAAGATCAAGAATAACCTTGTCTGCAAGCTTTTCGCATTCGATCTCGCCGTCAAATCTGACTACGCCTGAAAAATCGGGTTTTGCGTCAAAGCCTATTATATTGAACGGCTTATCTGCGTGCATATAAAACTCGAATGCGTTGTGATCCTCACACGGAGCAAGATAGATATCAAAATCGTGCTTGATCTCTATCTCCTCTTCCTCGTACTCGGGAGTGATATCACCCTCTGCCATCGTCTCGATATACAAAGAATTGTACGGTGCGATCTCAAAGCTGAGCTTGCCGTCTATTTCCTTAACGATCTCTTCCTCTGCCATAAGGTCGCATATCTTGACCTTGCCCTTATAGTCGAGCTTGATCTCGGTCTTTGCGCTACGCACTACGTCCTCGTTGGTGAAGAAGAATTTGTCTTTTTCTCCCTCTTTTTCGTGATAGTAACGAAGTAGCTCGGTTGAGCACTTGACCTCGATATCACGAATCTCCATTTTGTCAAGATACGACGTAAGCTCTCCAAGAGCAACGACCTCTCCAAAGTCACAGCCCTTAGTACGTCTTTCAACGAAGATTATCTTCAAGCCGTCCTTGGATAGCTCGCCGAGCCTTTTTACAAGCGCATCGGGAAGATAAAAGGCTTTAGGTACTATGAAGCAGGAGTATTTCTCCTCGTTACATACGAGCTTGCCGTCCTCTACTGTGCAAGACGACAAAAGCGTATCCATAGGAATAATATCGTAGTTGTAGAAATTATCAATAAGGGGTCTTGCAACGGTCTGCATGGGCATATGATCGTCACCGTTCATCCATTCACCCTCACCGTCGTAGAGCATAGCAACGGGAGCAACGTGTACGCCACCCTCGAGCTTATCAAGTACTCTCTGACAGTACGCCATATTAGCGCAGTAGCCGTTAAACTGAGGATTGAGTCCACCGTCATAAAAATGCGGTGGGAAGTGAAGATCGCCCTTTTTGTCGGTAAATGAGTGTGCAACGAAACGGTTAATACCGCATACCATCAGATAGTCCATGAGCCATTTCTGATGAGTAACGTCGAGATTCCAGCCGTAAGCTCCGAACATCTCGCACATAGCTCGACCACGCTTTTTGGGATCGATATGCGCTGACGACGCTCCAAGCTGACGGAGGACGTAGTGGAAAAAGTCCGTATCCACGAGCACCTGCGTTCCTGCCTGCGAATAGTGGGCAAAGCCTGGAATGACCTGATTAAGTACTATATCAATACCCGACATATCCTGATATTCCATAGCCTTAAAGAAGTGTCCTACACCGCTATCCAAGCGCGCGTGAACGCCGTAGTCCTCAACGATATGACCGATATACTCTACGCCGTGATCGTGCGACCACTGAGCGTTTGGCTTGACGTAATTGTCACGGTAGCAATCGGAAACGTATTCCATATAAGCGTGACGAACGTAAGGTGCTCTACCCTCGAGATCGTGCCAGAGCAACGTTAGCTCAGGAAGAGTGAAGCCCTCTACCTTACTCTTCAAAACGTCCACCACCTTATCAGTAAAGGGCAGACAAACGTATTCCATACCAACGGTGTTGAAATAGGGATGAATATTTCTATAGGTTACCTTATACTTGGGATTGTCGAACATAGGCTCGTCAATGAAAAATCCCAAAAAGGTCTTGCCGAAATCCTCCTTAAACTCCTTATAAAGAGGCTCGTAAACGTAATCTATCTGAAGTCTACAGGACTCCTCTCTCATAAAGTCAACGAGGTCTGAGCAAGCGTTATCACAATACGCCATAGAACGGAAAATAAAGAATATTCTCCAATCACCCTCAGGGAGATTGCAATAGAGATATCTTCCATGCGCACAGCTCGTGAGGTCGATAGGCTCTCCCGTAAGCTCCTGACTTGATCCTGAAACTCTCTTATAAGCGCAAGCGCAGAGAAGCTCGTCTTCTTCTTTGTTCTTACGGATTATGAGCTTAATATCACGGTTGTCACCGAGAATATCGGTGTGTGTCTCGAGAATATGCTCCTTTTTGAGATGAGGGAGCTTTTTGAGAATACCTCCTGCGTGTCCAGTCGGACAAGCGTAGTCGTCAAGAAGCCATACGCCCATGTCGTACTCCTTGCAACGCTCGATAACGTATCTCATATCATCAAAGAATGGCTTTTCTCCAAAATACGGGTGACGCTTCGGCTCGATACAAAGAGTCTTAGCTCCCGTTTTATGTATAGCGTCTACAGTACGAATGATCTCTTCCTTGGACTCCTTTCCGTATATCCACAAAAATGGCAAGAAATTGCTCTTTTCGAATTTGTGATTGATGATCTCCATTTTTCTCTCCTTATGGCAAAAGCTTATTAGTCTTAATTATACTACTACAAAATATCATCTGCAAGCGTATATAATGTCGCAAAACGAGAAGGTTTCGTCTTATTTCACGTTTTTTAGTCTTGAGTTTTTATATTGAAGCGGTGTGATTCCGTATACCTTTTTGAAGGCAATTATATAGTTGTTCGGATTATCCCAGCCGAGAAGACCGGCTATCTTGTTGATAGAAAAATCGTTTTCAGCAAGCATAGAAACAGAATACTTGACTCTGATACGGTTACGGTATTCAACTACGGTCTCGCCCATGTGCTTTCTGAACGCAACCGAAATGTACGCCCTTGAATAAAAGGAATCCTCCAAAAGATCGCCAAGCGGAATGATAAAGTTCTCGGGCTTGGATATCTTTTCCCTGATCTCCTCTAGCCACTTGGGAAGAGCGGGAGCTTTTTCGGCAATATACTTGTCGTAAACGTAGCTCAAGAGCTGCATAACGAGGAATGAGTGCTCGGATTCGGTGTCACCGTTACGATCGGTGACGTTACTGAGCCTCTGTATCGTATTGCAAATTCCCTTGAGCCTATCGTAGTCTATCATACAAACGATAGGTCCTTTGATATCAACGAGCTTGTCAAAAAGGTTATTGGAAAAGGCGTTACAGATAGTCTGCATCTTCTCCTTGCTGACGTAATCGTCGTCGTGCGCAAAATCAGGAGTCTCCGCCTCAATGCTGTGTATCTCACCAGGACGAGAGAAAAATAGCATGCCTTTTTCGCCCTTGAATTCCTTTTCACCGTTGTAGCCGTTGTTACACTTGCCCTTTACGCATATCATAAACTCGTAAAAGTTATGTCCGTGATAGCGTGACTCGCTTACGATAGGCGACGCACAATACTGCTCGTCCGTTTTGTTGCTTCTTAGGATTACGACGTTTTTGATTTCTTTTTCCCTAATCATATTATACCCCGTACATATACTCCTTTTGAGAGTCTTATCATTAGATCTTAATTTTAACACAAGTTTTGACAGATTTTTCGTCAAATTTTTCACAAACGACGCCGTCCTGCTTGATTTCTACGATTTTTTCAAAGGAGTAATCAATAGGAATCATTGACGGATTATCAATTACGACGTCTGCTACGTCCCCCTCGACGCACCAGCTGACGCTTATTCTGCCAAACGGAGTATCGTGATATCCCGAAGCTTTTTTGAGTCTTGGATCTGTCGAGATATACGGCTTGACCTGAGCTTTTTTAAATCCCGGCTCAAGAGGCTTGATACCAAGAATTCCCGTATAGAACCATTCCGCACAGCTTCCAAAGGTGTAGTGATTGAACGAATTCATCTCAGGATCCTTGTAGCCCTTTTCCACCGAATAGCTGTCCCAATGCTCCCAGCATGTCGTAGCACCGTTTCTTACACAGTATCCCCACGAGGGATAGGTCTCATTCATTAAAAGCTTGTAAGCAAGATCTTCGTGACCTGCTAAGCTAAGGGCAGGAAGAATATAATTTGCACCCATGAAACCGCACGCTGCGTGCAGATCGTATTCAAGGAAGGTCTCGTAGATACCCTCTCTTGCCTCTTCTGGCGTAATAAGCTCGAAGCATACGCCGAGAGCGTAGCTCGTCTGAGTGCCGAAGCCCTCTTTATATCTTGTATCCGCCTCGTTCCAAAACTCCTTACGGTATGCAGATCTGATGTTTTCAAAAAGCTCACGGTACGCCTTGCTCTCGCTATCTCCTATTTCACCCAAAAGGTACGCAAGAAGTCTTGCGCTGTTAGCGTAGTACGCCGTGGATATGATCCTCTCGTCAGTTACGCTACCTGCGTTGAGCCAATCGCCGTACTTGTTTGCGTCCTGAATGAAATTGGGATTACGCTTTTTGCAAAATCCCATATAGTCCTTCATAAGACCAACGTACTTATTGATTATCGTCTTATCTCCAAAATAGGTATACAGATAATACGGTATAATGATGACCGCGTCACTCCAACCGTAAACAGCCTCAGCCGCGCCTATTCTCGGGCAGATCGGAACGAATACGGGAACGTTGCCCTTTCCCTTGAAATCCGTGCCCTTTTGAACTAGCTCAAGATAATAGTCGTAGAATTTGTCAGCCTTGAACATGTTGACGCCCGTGCCCGTGAAAAGCTGGGTGTCTGCAAGCCAACCAAAACGCTCGTTACGCTGAGGACAATCCGTAGGAATACATACGAAGTTGGACTTAGCTCCCCAAAGCGAGCAAGAGTAGATCTTGTTTAAAAGCTCGTTGTCAGTCTCAAATTCTCCCGTTTTTTCAAGATCGGTATGTAGAACTAATCCCTTAACGGACAAGATCTCTGCCTCGCCCTCTATCTTGATCTCTGCGTAGCGAAAGCCGTGATAGGTAAATCTCGGAGAATAAGTCTCTACGCCGTCTCCCTTAAGAGTGTAGGTGTCCGTGCCCTTTGCGAAGCGAAGATTTTTCATATAAACGTCTCTGCCATCAAGCGTCAACACCTCTCCGTGACGGAGAACTACCTTAGCGCCCTTTTTGCCCTTAACGGTAAAGCTTATAACTCCTGCAAAGTTCTGCTTGAAATCGTACAAAAAACCGCCGTTTACGCTCTTTTTGAGATAAACGGGCTCAAGCTCGCTGATTTTTACAACGGGCTCGATATCGTATTCGATAAATTCCTTGACGGGAACTCTAGTCAGAAGCGCCTTATCGCCCTCTGCTACGAAATCGTAGAGAGAATACTCTATATGAGGCTTGCTTGCGTCGAACTCCTCGCCGTGATAAATATCGTTCAATTCGATAGCTCCGCGAAAAGTCTGCCAGCTATCGTCTGAGGTTATAGTCTCGCTCGTGCCGTCAGCGTAGGTAATATCGAGCGTAAGGGCGATCTTCACGCCGTATACGTGCTCGGGACGGCGTCTCTGGGTGTACTCACCGCAGTACCAACCGTCACCTGCTATGACGAGCAAAGCGTTATTTTCAAAAATAAAATTGGAAACGTCGTATTTCTTGAATGAATACGCTCTCGTGTATTCGGACGGGCCGGGAGCAAAATAGTCTTTAGTTACGAGCTCACCGTTCATATAAATATCCGTAATACCGTTAGAAAAAATAGTAAGATAAGCTTGTTTTATATCCTTTTTCGCATTGAATAACTTGCGGAAATACACGGCGTGCTGACGCTCGAATTCCTCGTGGGTCATATCTCCCCACTCGTTAGTTATCCATATCAAATTCTCGTAATTGTTCATTATAGTTTATGCAAAGATTTTTCGTTTTTGGTTTACCACATCCGCAGCGCGGATGCGGTACTTTAGTCGTTAAGCCTCTACGGGAGCGGTATAAACCGTATTTCCACAAATAGAGATAGTGTTTTCAGTTACCTTCAAGAAGCCGTTCCAATCAGCGTAGACCTTAGTTCCGTCTTCAAGCGCCTTGGACGTATTCGGCATATTTTTTCTCTGATACATAAATCCGTTAGTTCCACTCAGAAAATCAGCCATGGAGCTATATCTAGTGGTATCTACGAATTTAACACCATCGTTAAGGTGAGGAGCAAAATCTGAGGGTCTCGAGGGCGTGATGTATACGAGATCTCTGATCTCAGGAGCCATACCGTCCTCCCACCAGAGTGAGTACTTAAACTCGTCACCCTCTACCTTTGGCAGATTAGAAAGATCAACCACGCTATTATCGAAGTTCTTGAGCTCGTAGTCGATAACGCAATTCTTGATCATGAAATTGCCGGGATATCCAATAGGAGTATCACGACGGTATCTCTTGGTCGCGGAGCAATGCTGAGCGCGAAGCTTCATATAGCAGTTTTCAATGACACCGCCGAGCTGTGTACAAAGAGGATTGTTACGCTCAGGATCGGTAAATGCGTCGCCCTGGTTACCGTTGTACTTAATGTCTATATCAAGAGCAACGTTTCTTAAACATGCGTTCTCTGCGATCTTTCCGAAGAGTCCACCTACCCAAAGAGATTTATCAGCAATGCTTGATGCCATCTCGTCAAAGCTTGCCGTGATCTTGTGACCTCTTCCGTCAAGTGTGTCTATAAGATATCTACCAGCGCAATATACCTTCTTTTCGGTCTCCTCTCCATTTGCTAAGCCCTTAATGATGAAGCTCTGCCAGGTCATACCCGTAAGATCAATATCGTTGGACAAAATATAGTAGGTAGCGGTGTTATCGAAATTGTTAAGGTCGTCGTTTACACAAACGATTCTTGCAAAGTCCTGTCTGGTCGAAATATGGCTAACGGTGAAATTGAAGCTCTCGCTAATAGCGCCGTTGGTAAGACCCGAAACGGTCTTAACGGTAAGAGGATACTCACCCTCTTCAAGCTCTCCGTTTTCGTCAAACATAGAATCAATGACGTTAAGTCTCATAAACTTGTCGCCGTTGTTATTTGCCTCGTGGTTAGCTGCGCCCAAAAGCTTATCACCGCTGTATACGAAATACTGAACGGTGTTAGCCTCTCTAACGTTTTTGTTGTCAGATGCGTACTCCTGAGCAGGACATACTACCTCTGCGCCCTGAATACCGATAGTGAAGCTCGTGGATACGAGATCGTTGATCGAAACGTAAGCGGTTGATCTGCTGAGAGTGAGATCCTCACCGTCACGAACGTAAGCCTTGATAGCGTACTCAGCGTCCTTGGTGAAATAATCAGGCTTAAAGGCGTAGCCAAAGGTATTTTTGCTAACCTCGACCTTTTTAAACTCACCCGTAGTAATATCAATTTCGTCTTCCTTTGCTGCATCAAATACGTATACGCCGTACTCAAGAGAGGAATCAAATTTAGCCTCATCTACGTCTACCCATACGAGAACAGCGCCCTCTACGTTTCCGATCTTGCCCTTAAAAACGTTATTGTCGATTTTGATAAAGCTTTTAGTATCATAGTCCGATGCAGCTCCTGCAACAGCTCCAAGAGAGAGCATTATACAAACAGTTATCAAGCATAAAATAAGAATAGATTTCTTCATAATGACCTCCATTAGCTACCCGTAGACAAGCTACCATTACCTGAATTATTAGAATTCATGTCTTCGCTATAGATAATGTCGCTCGGATCTCTGCCATTTGCCGTAAGATAATCCTCCAAGCTGACGCTTGCAAGCGCTTTGTTTGAGACAAATGAGACTATTTGAAGCTCTGCTTTTACGTAATTTTTCATCATTTTCTCCTTATAATATAAGTTTAGGTTGATTTATTCGATTCGATTTTCCCT
>JAZQYC010000034.1:0-3995 GCA_045633285.1 Clostridia bacterium
TCTTCCTAAGACCGCTTGGCCTCCGACTTAGGGAACGAAATATTTTGGAGAAGGAGTTTTTGTTGTGGAAGCAGACGGCGTTTATTATCATATTTATGACAGTAATTGCATGTATTCACTAAATCCAACCTGGGGTGAATCACCTGAGTTTCACGTTCACTATAAAGCTGATCCGATAAAGTGCGACGCGCTTGATTATGCTGTTTTATCACTTTCGGAATATGAGGATTATGTAAGCATGCGTTTGTATATACATCGTGGAAATAATAAACTTTAACGTAAGGAGGAAAGAAAAATGAAAAGGATCAGTAAAGCAATTGCGGATACACGGATAATAGAGATAATGAATAAAAGGAGCTTTGGGTGGGTTTAAGCAGAAAGGAAAAAATACGAAATATTATTCTTATCGTGCTGATTATCGTTTTGTCGCTTTGGCTGTTGAATCCGTTTATTACGGATATGCTGAGACCATTAAGAGCGAATATTCATATCAAAAAGCTCGAGCTTCGGACGGAGGAGCGATTTGCCGATAAAATCGCAAGCGGTGAGATAGTTGATTACAGCGTGGACGTTATATACTCCTTTGACGGTGAGCCTGATATGTTCGTAGTTGAGATAGAGTATGCGACGGACAAAGAATATTATTACGGAATAGACGGCGCGGTTGACCTTTACGACTTTGAAGCCTCTGGGCTTGAGGAAAGCGTTTCCTATTCAACGAAATACGAGCATATAGTCGGATATATTGAGGACGGCAGATACGTGCTCAATCTCGTTCCATACGGTGAGCATTTCATGCAAGGAAGAAGTATATACTCAATGAGCGAGATCGAGGGAAAAAAGTATTACGGCTCAGGAGTATTCGCAGTTGAGAAAGAGGGAATTCTATATCACCTTATAGATTATAAGTGTCAATGGGAAGCGGTAGGGGACTCCGTGGAGTTCCACGTTCACGAAAAAGGCAAGGAGAAATGCAATAAGCTTGACTATAAGCAAATAAACCACTTTAAGGACGAGGCGATGAGCAAAAAGCTCGTTTACGAGCTGAAGCCGTCCCAAAAGCCAATAGAATATTAAAAGCTGAATATGATTTCCTTTGAGTATGGATAAAACTGACTACGGATAAAAAAGGATATTTGGCTAGTGTGATAAATCATCCCGAAACGAGTATGCGTTTCGGGATGATTTTTGTTTTCGACAGGATAGAAAACTTTTTTTATTTTTTTCCTCAAAAACGTTTGACAATTGACAAAACAAGTGATAGGATAATATAATGCACAAAATAGAATGGTGATTATGCCCCTTTATGCAATAAAGGGTGGGGGCAGATTCGCCTTTTAAGGCCTCAAAAGCGTGATTTTAAGTGCAATTTTTAGTAAAGTAAACTTTTTTAAGGAGAGTGACTAAATGTCCGAACGTATTCACAAAGTCAAGTACGGTAATACCGAAAGAATGTGTTTCTCTCAGATCCCCGAGGTTTTGCCTATCAGGGATTTGCTTGAACTGCAGAAAGAGTCCTACGCCGAGTTTATCACAAAAGGCATGGACGAGATCTTCAAGAACTTTTCTCCCGTCGTCGATTTCAGCTCTCGTATGGAGCTTTATTTCCTCGAAACCAAATTCGAGGGAGAGTCTAAGTACGACGAAGAAGAGTGCAAAGACAGAGACGCTACCTTCGCTCGTCCTCTTAAGGTCAAGGTAAGACTCGTTTTCAAGGAAACGGGTGAGGCTATTGATCAGGAAGTGTTCATGGGTGATTTCCCTCTCATGACCGAGAACGGCTCTTTTATCATCAACGGCGCTGAGCGTGTTATCGTCAGCCAGCTCGTTCGTAGCTCGGGCGTATACTGCAAGGCTACTCAGGATAAAAGCGGTAAGCATCTTTTTGAGACCACCGTTATTCCTAACCGTGGAGCATGGCTTGAATTCAAATCGGACAGCAACGACGTTCTCTGGGTACAGGTAGACAAGGCTCGTAAGCTCACCGCTACCGTTCTTCTCCGTTCGCTCGGTTACGGCACGGACGAGGAGCTCATGGAGCTTTTCCACAACGATCCCGTTATCAAGGCTACCATCGAGAAGGATACCTCTCACACCATGGAAGAGGCAAAGATCGAGCTTTACAGACGTCTCCGTCCGGGTGAAGTTCCCACCATCGAGGGTGTCAACGTAATGATCCAGAACTACTTCTTCGACGCAAGAAGATACGATATTTCCAAGGTTGGTAGATATAAGTACAACAAGAAGCTCAACCTTTCAAGCCGTATCGAGGGAAGAGTAGCAGGCGAGGATATAGTATCTGCTGACGGTGAGTTTTTTGCATCAAAGGGCGAGGTCATCTCGGCTGAAACGGCTAAAGCTATTCAGGAGTCCGGAATCAACGAGGTCGCAATCGACACCGAAAAGGGTATCTTCTACGTAAGAGGCAACAACACCGTTCGTCTTTCCTCTTTCGTTGACGTTGCTCCTCTTCAGACAATTATCGACAATCCTGAGATCAAGGACGACGACGCAGCATACAGACTCGTCAAGGAATACGTTCACTATCCCACTCTTATGAGAGTATTAGAGGAAGCTAAGGCTGAGGACAAGGATATCTACGCTCTCTTGCAGGCAAACGCTGACGAGCTCGTTGCTAAGCACGTTCTCGTTGACGATATCATTGCTACCGTTAACTACACCCTTTCTCTTAACTACAATCTTGGCTCGCTTGACAATATCGACCACCTTGCTAACCGTAGAGTTCGCTCGGTTGGAGAGCTTTTGCAGGAGCAGTTCAGAATAGGTATTTCGAGACTTGAGAGAGTTATCAAGGAGAGAATGAGCATCACTCAGGACACTACCGAGGTTACTCCTCAGACCCTCATAAACATAAGACCCGTTACGAGCGCTATCAAGGAGTTCTTCGGATCTTCTCAGCTCTCGCAGTTCATGGATCAGTCAAACCCCATCGCTGAGCTCACGCACAAGCGTAAGCTTTCCGCTCTTGGACCTGGTGGATTGAACCGTGAAAGAGCAGGCGTTGAGGTTCGTGACGTTCACCACTCTCACTACGGAAGAATGTGTCCGATAGAGACGCCTGAAGGACAGAACATCGGTCTTATTTCTTCACTTTCTACCTTTGCTAAGGTCAACGAGTACGGCTTTATCGAGAGCCCCTACCGCAAGGTAGACAAGGCTACCGGTATCGTTACCGACGTCGTTGAGTACCTCGACGCTGACGAAGAGGACAAGTATATAGTTGCTCAGGCTAACGAGCCTCTTGACGCAGACGGAAGATTCGTTAACAGCCGTGTTAACTGCCGTTTCCGTGAAGCTATTAAGGAATTTGAGTCCAAGACGGTTGATTACATGGACGTTTCACCCCGTCAGCTCATCTCGGTAGCTACCTCGCTTATTCCCTTCCTTGAGAACGACGATATCAACCGTGCGCTCATGGGATCGAACATGCAGCGTCAGGCAGTACCCCTTCTCCGTCCCGAACAGCCTATCATCGCTACCGGTATGGAGCAGAAGGTTGCAGTAGACAGCGGTGTTATGGTTATTTCAAAAACCGACGGTGTAGCTGAGTTCGTAAGCGCGGACAAGATCATCATTCGTGATAACGAGGGAATCAGCCATACTTACCCCTTGCGTAAATTCCGCAGAAGCAATCAGGGATTCTGTATCAATCATCGTCCCTTGGTTACCTGTGGTCAGACTGTAAAAGCAGGCGACGTTCTTGCAGACGGTCCTTCCACCGACAACGGTGAGCTCGCTCTCGGTCGCAATATTCTCGTTGCGTTCATGAGCTGGGAGGGATATAACTACGAGGACGCTATACTTATCAGTGAGGATCTCGTAAAGGACGACGTATTCACCTCTATCCATATAGAAGAGTACGAATCCGAAGCAAGAGACACCAGACTTGGTGACGAGCAGATCACCAGAGATATTCCTAACCTTGGAGAAGACGCTCTCAAGAACCTCGACGAGGACGGTATCGTCAGAATCGG
>JAZQYC010000035.1:0-3213 GCA_045633285.1 Clostridia bacterium
GATAACGGCGCTAAATATCTGAGGTCAAGCATATTAAGATACGCCGTAAGTGACAAATTTGAGCCTGAGATTACGTTAACGGACGATCAGCTTTATAGGCTCTGCCACGCAAAGCCCGTAGTCGTAATCGAAAATACCAACGAGGCCTTTAACGCAAACGATATCACTATGTAATACTAACCTATAAAAAAGCAAAGACACTCTATTGCAATAGATAGGGTGTCTTTTGTATAAAATTGAATAAAAAAGCTTTTATCGGAAATAATTTACTTCAATAAGAGTTAAAAAAAGTTCCGATATCGGAAATTATGTATCACAAAATTCTTGACAAAGTTCCGATAACGGAATATAATACAAGCAGATCATTAAGGAGATATCTATGAAATTCATATCAGTCTCAGAGCTTGCAGAAAAATGGCAATTATCAGATCGAATGATCAGAAAATATTGCGCAAGCGGTAGAATACCAGGGGCATTTTTGACGGGCAAGACGTGGAATATACCCCTAGATGCAATTAAGCCTGAAAGAGAGGGTTACAAGCGTTATAGTAGCAATAAGCTCCTAGAAACACTTAAGGCACAAATAGACGTTAAGCTGAGCGGTGGTATCTATCACAAAACTCAGATCGAGCTGACGTATAATTCAAACCATATGGAGGGGAGTCGTCTAACTCAGGAGCAGACGAGACATATCTTTGAAACGAATACGATCGGCGTGGAAGATCGTGCAGTCAGGATTGACGAAGTAATTGAGACGGTAAATCATTTTAGATGCTTTGATTATATAATTGATAACGCTATGAAGCCTATCACGGAATCAATGATCAAGGAATTACACTTTGCTTTGAAAAGCAATACGAGTGATAGCAGAAAGGAGTGGTTCAGGATAGGTAATTATAAGAGCCTTCCTAACGAGGTCGGTGGAAACGAGACCTGTAGGCCTGAAAACGTAAAAGAAGAAATGAAGAACCTTCTATCAGCATATAACGCTATCGAGGAAAAGTCTTTTGAGCAGATATTGCAGTTTCACGTAGACTTTGAGAGAATTCATCCATTTCAGGACGGTAACGGTCGTGTTGGCAGGCTATTGATGTTTAAGGAATGCTTAGCAAATAATATCGTTCCATTTATAATCGACGAGGATCACAAATTGTATTATTATCGTGGCTTAAAGGAATGGAACAGACAAAAGGGCTATCTGACTGATACGTGCTTATCCTGTCAGGATAAATATAAGAAGTGGCTAGATTACTTTGAGATCGAATACTAAAGCAGTATTATATGTGCTTGCTGTTTTTTGGTGCCGCTGATCGGACGAGGGGAGCGAAGCGCTGTGAGGCAGAGCCGAACCACATTTTCAGACTATCCTAGCAGAAGAATAAAAGGAAGCGAAGCAAAACTGCTAAACAGAAAAAGCACTCTACTGAGTGCTTTTCTATTTAGCTCAATAAGCGAGCTTCCGCTGGTGCCGCTGATCGGACTTGAACCGATACGACTGTTACATCGAGGGATTTTAAGTCCCTTGCGTCTGCCTGTTCCGCCACAGCGGCGCGCCAACGATATGTATTATAACACGAGAAATAATTTAAGTCAATTATCTATGACCGCTTGATCAAATTTCTAAAAAAATTTCCCATATAAGCCAAGAGCTCTGCAATAAATGCAGAGCTCTTGGTTTGTGTTTGCACACAAGGAGAGAAGAAAGAAGTTAGCATATTCGAAAGATCCTTTTGGTCTTTCACTTATTAAACAAGGGAATAACGGGCTTTTATTGGAAAAAACTAAATAATTCTGCAAAGAGCGCACGCGCCGATCGTAGATAGCACGGAGCAGAGCAGACTGATTGGAATTATACCACCGAGCTTTTTGAGATTCAGCCCTGAAAAATACACCGCCGTTATATAAAAAACCGTTTCCGAGCTTCCCATTATCACGCTTGCGCATCTGACCGGATAGCTGTCTGCTCCGAATTCTTGAATAAGCTTGGTAAAGGTTGCCGTTCCTGCGCTTCCCGAAAAGGGCCTTAAGAGTACAAGCTCAAAAAGCTCCTCGGGCACGCCGAATAATCCAAGCACGGGAGCAAAAATATCAGAAAGCACGCTCTGCATACCGCTTGCTTTGAAAAGCTCGAGAAATACCGTGATAGCGATTATGCAGGGGAGCACGTCAAACACGGTCAAAAATCCCTCTTTTGCGCCTTTGGTGAATGCGGAATATGCAGGCTTTCGCTTTGCCATTGCATAAACGAATACGAATATAATAAATATAGGTATAACGTAGCTCACGATAAAGAATATGACGGTCACACTTAGACGAGAACTGTATAATTTAAAATACTTCAGCTCGTAAATCAAATTCGACGCCCTTTTTTATTTCCAAATTATTTAAAAACCTTTATTATAACCTAAAAAAGCCAAAAGAGTTGTATTATGCGACTCTTTTTTTTGGTTTTGTCTGATTGATTGTACACCTTGCACTTTTTCGACAAAAAAAGCGAACATATGTTCGGAATTGGGTGTCATCGAAACTTGATTGTAGGCGTTATCGGGCTTATAATGACCTTGCGATTCGGTAATGGAGGATAAATTGAACAAAGAAACAGCTAACGGATTGTTATGGACGAGAACTATACTTGAGTGCTACAACAAATTGCCTCGTATGGCAAAGGTGCTTGAAAAAGCAGGCACGGCTCTTGTGAAAAGCTCGCTCATGACAGGTCATTACGCACGTGGGTATACCACGGAGGAGCTTTATGAAAAAATGATCGAGATCAATTATCGTAAGGTTGGGATCATCAATCTTAAGGTGCTCACAGATCAGGCGCTGAGAAGAATTGAGACCTCTCTTGCAGAGGCTCTCAGAGCAAAATTTTTTCAAGGACTTGACGTTGATATGATAGCAGAGGAGAAGGGCGTCACCACGAGAACGGTATTTCGTAAGATCGAAAGGGGTATAGAGAAATTGTACGAGCAGATCAGTGCTCTCGGCTTTGACGGTGAGAGGCTTGATATGGAGTACTCAGACGAGCCTCTTATAATGCACGAAAAAAAGAGAACACTCAAGAATTACTCAAGTGCTCTTTGTAAGCGGAATATTATTCAAAGTCCTCGTAGTCTTCCTGTCTGCGTTTAGGCTCGTTCCTTGCGCTGTTGGGCTTGACGGGCTTGAATATGAGATAGACTATCACGAAAGCAGGAATACATATACCTATTA
>JAZQYC010000036.1:0-17170 GCA_045633285.1 Clostridia bacterium
CTGTCTGTCTGTCTGTCTGTTAAAGATTATCTCTTTCATTACTTTTTTTGTCAATCCTTTTTTCCTGTAATTTCAGTATATATTTTTGCACCACTTTTGTCAAATCTTTTTGTAAAATGCGTTCCTTTACCTCCGCGTTAAGCACCTTTTTAAATCAAAAAAGCCTTCCTTGAATAAGGAAGGCTTGATCGCACGTATGCTATTTATCACAAATTTTCTTTTTCTTTGAATTTGCCCCAGAAGATCGAGCCGACGACGTAGCCGACTACGCTGATTGCGCACGCTGCGACAAGCACAATCGTAACGACGTTCCAGCCAAAATTATCAGCAAGAATACCGAATCCTCCGTTTGCGAGAACTACACCGAAGCTTGCAAAGCCGTTCAATATGCTCACGAAGCTTGCAGAATAACCGTATTTTTCTACTCTTGCCGAAATGTTGATGTTGATTCTTCCAACGCCGTAGAGCACCGTCGTGGTCGTCATCGAGCAAATGATTATAACGAATGCAGGTACTTGACCTATGAAAAGTATCACTATATAAAAGGGCAAGCAGAAGGCAAGCGCCATACCCTTTCCGAACATTTCGTTTTTGATCTTTCCGAAGGTTTTTGCAATAATGAACGTACCGAAGATATTTGCAAAGTACACGAGCGCGGTCTGCATGCTCGCCCACACGGGCGAAATCTCGTAGCACTCCATCATCATAGTGGATATCCAGGACTTAAAGCCGTTGCTCAGCATCGTACCTACGAGGTTAAGAATAACTGCAAATATAAGACCGCTCATAAACAAAAGCTTGACGAAGGGCATACTCTTTTTCTGCGCAGGCATCTCTTTTTCCAAGACCACTTGCTCTGCGCCCACGGAAGAAACGATCTCATCTTTTTCCTCCACTTTGAGCTTGCGCATAACTGCCAAAGCGTATATCCAAAGCACGAGCGATATTGCAAGAAATAGCGCGTCCATTCCAAAAACACCTGCCCAGCCCAGCCACTCGTATATGGGTGCAACGACGGCGTACGAGAGTATTCCGCCTATTCCTATACACAAAACGATATACGTTCTTGCCTTTTCCTTATGCTCGGGAGCAAGATATCTGTTGATGATCTTGACGACGCCTGAATACGTTCCGAACTGCATCAAGCCACATATACTCCAAAGCACGCACACGCCCGTAAAATCTCTCACGAAGCAAAGAATGAAGTTCGGAATCAGCGAGCCTACTATACCTATAGTTATTGCAAGAGTAGGCTTTTTGTCCGTAAAGCGTCCGCCTGCTATCTGGCTGATACCAAAGGTAGTGTAAAAAGCTGCCGAGATAAGACCTGAATCGGTCTTTGTAAATACGCCCTCCTTGACGATAGACGCAATGAGAGCCGTATAATTCGTTTTCGTGAAACAAATGATCACGTACATAAACCAGCCTGCGACAAACAAAAGCGCGCTTGCCTTAAGCCTTTTGGAACTGCTTTGCATAATATCCTCCGACTTGTTTATTGTACTACCTTTGGCTTATTAAATCAATCCTTTGACAAGAGTCAAATCAAGAACTATATTATTTTTTTAAAAAAATGAAATACGCCTCGGCGAATTTCGCCGAGGCGTATAAGCTATTAGAATCCGTTAATTAAAGCAAGCCTACCAAGAGGTTACAAGCAAGTACTACGAGCACGAGCGCGATAGGATAGGTTGAAGCGTACGCTCCTGCAACGTCCTCGGTTTCTGCCGTGCTGATGAGCGTTCCAAGCGCGGGAGTCGAGGTCATACCACCCGTTATTGAGCCGAGCGCATTGAGTAGTGGCAATTTCATTACGAATTTTGCAAGGATAAAGCCTACGATCATAGGAGCGATCGTCATAAGCGCTCCGCCAACGAAGCCCCAGATAACCATTCCTGCGCCTTCACCTGCAAGAGAGGAAACGAGGTTAACTCCGCCCTCGAAGCCTGCGCCAAGCAGGAAGAGCATAAGTCCGAATTCACGGAGCAGCTTGAGCGTGGTCTCGGGTACGTCAAGAGACATCTTTCCGATTCTTCCAAAGTGTCCGAAGATAAGTCCCATGATAAGCACGCCACCCGTAGTTCCAAGACTAAACGACGCTCCTCCAAAGAGAGGTATCTTGATAGCGCCAAGAGCAAGACCTGCTACGACTGCAAGTGCAAGAGGAACTAAGCCAAAGGGCTCTACGGTGAAAAGTCCCTCTCTCTTTTTGGTAAGAGACTCCGTACCTACTCTCAAATATTCACGCTCCTTTGCCATATCCACCTTCAAGAATTTGGGGATAAGCTGAACGAAGAGAACTACGCCTACTACGCCAAAGGGATACGCTATAGCGTGTCCGAGCGAGATAGAGGTGTATTCGGGAAGCTTTCTGATCGCGTCGAGAGCAAGATTGGGGTACTTAGAAACTACTGCCTCCTGAGCTGCTGAGAATCCCGGAGTGGTAGTGAGCGCACCCGAAAGGATACCTGCCCAGAAGCCTGAGCCGTACTCGCTAAATACAAGAGTGAACAAAAGTCCTACGAGGGTCGAGGACAATATTATGACCGCGCCCAAAAGAATGTAGGTCTTGAAGTTCTGTTTCAAATTCTTAAAGAAGTTCGGTCCAGCAATAAGTCCTACCGAGCCAACGAACATTATAAGTCCGAGGTTCTGAATAGATCCGCCCATAGTGTGAACGACGTCGCTATTTTGATCTACGTGGAACGATCCAAGTATTGCTACGTCACCAAAATCAAGCGTACACAAGAATCCGAAAAGTATTGCAACCAAGAATACTCCTGCCGTACCGAGGTTTACGCCCTTGATCGTTACCGAGCCAAGAAGATATCCGAGCGCGCAGATAACGAATACGAGAACGAAAAGAACTGCGGTTGAGCCGAATTTGAAGGTCTTTTCTACAGTGCCAGCGACTACTGCGTTATACACGCACCAGCCTACGATAGCTGCGACTAATACGGCAAGTATTGCGATGACTACAATCTTTTTGCCATTCTGTTTGGGAGACTGAGCAGTCTCCACCTTGTTTTCTTTTTCCATTATGATCTCCTGTTATAAACAAACCACGTATACGCCCGAAAAGGGCGTATACGCAGTTTTCCGTATTATCTATTTTTCGGATTACATATCCTTTCTTCTGTAGTCGGGAAGAATCTTGGGTGATACTACTCCGGTATCTACGCCTGCTGCCTTGAGCTCCTTTTCGAAGTCCTCAACGTGCTTGAGTGAAAGATTACCCTTGACCTCTACGCTCTTGCATTTCTCGCCTGCCTGCTGACCTGCGTTTCTGCCGAATACGATGATGTCGAGAAGACTGTTACCCATAAGTCTGTTTCTTCCGTGTACTCCTCCGACTGCCTCACCTGCTACGTAGAGGTTCTCGATATTGGTCATGCCGTTTGCGCCGATATCGATACCACCGTTCTGATAGTGAAGAGTGGGGTATACGAGGATAGGATCTTTTCTGATATCAATGCCGTATTTTCCGAACATTCTCATCATAGCGGGGATTCTCTTTTCGATAGTTCCCTCACCGCCGATGATGTCGATCATAGGAGTATCAAGCCATACGCCCTGACCGTCCGTGGTCTTGATACCGTTTCCACGCTTGTTGCACTCTCTGATGATAGTGGAAGCCGTTACGTCACGGGTCTCAAGTGAATATACGAAAGCCTCGCCGTCCCTGTTTACGAGCTGAGCGCCAAGTGAACGTACCTTCTCGGTAACGAGAGCACCAAAGATCTGAGTGGGCTCTGCAACACCGGTGGGGTGATACTGGAGGGTATCAGCGTACAAGAGCTTAGCTCCCATACGGTATGCAAGAACGAGTCCGTCTGCCGTTGCTCCGTAGTGGTTCGAGGTGGGGAAGCCCTGATAGTGAAGTCTTCCTGCTCCGCCCGTTGCGATAACTACGGTCTTAGCCTTAGCTACGAATACCTCGCCGGTCTCCATGTTCTGAAGAACAGCACCTGCCGCTTTTCCTTCTTCGTCCTTTAAAAGCTCGATAGCTGCGGTGAAGTCAACGACGGGGATCTCACGGTTCAATACCTCGTCACGAAGAGTTCTCATGATCTCTGCGCCCGAATAGTCCTTACAAGCGTGCATACGCTTTCTGCTCGTTCCACCACCGTGAGTGGTGATCATCGTTCCGTCCTCAGCCTTATCGAACATAACGCCGAGATCGTTAAGCCAACGGATAGCGTCGGGAGCGTCGCAAACGAGCTTTCTCAAAAGCTCGGGCTTGTTGGTGAAGTGTCCACCGCCAAGTGCGTCAAGATAGTGAGTATCGGGAGAATCGTTGGGCTTGTCTGCTGCCTGTATTCCACCCTCTGCCATCATGGTATTAGCGTCACCTATACGGAGCTTGGTTACCATCATAACCTTTGCTCCTCTCTCGTGAGCCTCGATAGCAGCAGAAGATCCTGCTCCGCCACCACCGATAACGAGAACGTCTACGTCGTAAGCGGGCTTGGTGAGGTCGATATTCATATCGAGAACTCTGGACTTTCCTTGCAAAAGTCCTGCAAGCTCGTGAAGAACCTTTTCGCCCTTGTTAGGACCTACCTTGAGCTCCTCGTAAGCGCTTTCTATGTAGTCGGGATGGTTTTCCTTCAATACGGTCTGCTTTTCTTCAGCAGTCATTCTTGCAAACAAGTTTTCAAGTCTTTTTGCTCTGGTTGCCTCAACCTTTTTCATTGAAGCGATCTGTTCGTCTGTATACTTATACATACCTATCCCTCCTATTTCTCTATTTCTCTGTTGTTGTAGAGTTCCTTGAGCTCGGAAAGGGGCTTATTCATAAGCGTTTCGATAAGCTCTTCGTACTTGCCGTCCTCGATCTCTTTAACACGCTCTAAAACGTGCTTGGACTCGGGAGCAATGTACTTGCCGTAAAGTCTTCTTGAAAGCAAAGCTACCTGAGGATGCGAAATACCTGCGGGGCATCTTGAAGAGCAAACACCGCACATTACGCAGTCAAACGACTCCTCTGCGCACTTTGCAAACTCTCCTCTCTGAGCGTATGCGATGTACTGCATAACCTTGAGCTCCTGAGTACAAGCCTTGGTACAAGCGTTACATCCGATACAGGAGTAGATCTCGGGATAAAGTTGCATCATGATAGTCTCGGCAGGGCTGATTTTCTGAATATCGTAAACCTGCTTAACGAGAGGGAAGAAGGGAAGCGTAGCTACGTACATACCCTCTTCAACCTTGGTCTGACAAGCAAGACAAGCGTGAAGAGCAGACTCACCCTTGATTCTGTAGATGGTTGCGCACGCACCACAGAATCCGTTTCTGCAACCACAGCCTCTTACGAGCTGATATCCGCAATATTCCATTGCTTTCATTATAGTAAGTTCTTCAGGAACGGCGTACTTTTTGCCGAACAGGAACACGTTAACTGTATTACTCATATTATCCTCCAAAAATTAATATTCATCGGGGAGCTCATCGAGCTCGGTCATACAAAATACGGGACCGTCCTTGCAGACGAATTTGTCACCAACGTTACATCTTCCGCACTTGCCTACTGCGCATTTCATACGAAGCTCCAAGGTGGTGTAAACGTCTTTTTTCTCAAAGCCAAGCTCCAAAAGTCCGGCTAAGGTAAACTTGATCATGATAGGTGGTCCGCAAAGAATTGCCGTATAGGTATTGGGAATATTGAGCTCCTTTGCGTACGAGGGAACGAATCCAACGTGTCCGTCCCAGCCCTCTTGCTCTCTGTCTATCGTGAGATAAACGTCGAAATCAGGCTCGTTGACCCATTCGTTTCTGATCTCGTCGATATCTACGAGGTCGTCTGCGCTTCTTGCTCCGTAAATGATAGCAACCTTGCCGTAATCAGCTCTGTTGTCACGTACGTAGTTGATAACGCTACGAAGAGGAGCTAAGCCTATACCACCACCGATAAAGAGAAGATCTTTGCCCTTGAATACGGTATCAACGGGGAAGTTCTTGCCGTAAGGTCCACGAATGGTTATCTGCTGACCGGGCTCTATCGAATGGAGAACCTCGGTAACGCAACCACACTTCTTGATAGAAAACTCAAGAAACTTCTTATTGGTAGGAGAGCTAGTTATTGAAAAGAGCGCCTCGCCTACACCGGGAATAGAAAGCATTGCGCACTGACCGGGCATATGCTCAAAGGGCTTCTTTCCGTCAAGTCCGACTACCCTAAAGGTCTTAACGTCGGCAGTATCGCGTCTTATAGCGGTAACTACACCGACTACGGGAATCAATGCATCGGGATTATTCATCTTTGCCACCTCCGAAAGCCTTAATTACTTTTGCAATATTGAGTTGCTGAGGACACTTTTTCAAGCATCTTCCGCATCCTACACAGCTCATAAGTCCGCCGTACTGAGAGGGATAATACACGAGCTTGTGCATAAATCTCTGACGGAAGCGCTGAGCCTGATTGTTACGGTTATTACCGTGAGCCATACGGGTAAAGTCGCTGTACATACAGCTGTCCCAGCATCTGAAACGGTTAACACCGCTATTGGTTACGAATTCCTTGATGTCAAAGCATTGACAGGTCGGACAAACGAAGGTACAAGTACCGCATCCAAGACAAGCCTCGGACAGCTCCGCCCACTTGGGAGAGTTGAACACGTCGAGAAGCTCTGCGTCTTTGAAGGGAGTAAGGTCGAGATCCTTCAAGGGAAGCTTATCCATGATCTCACGGGTCTTTGCCTGAATAGATTTAACCTCAGCCTCTCCGCCCTCCTCGAAAATATCACCGAGAAGCTTGGTCAAAGCCTCACCCTTTTCGGTATTTGCTCTCCAATAAAGATTCTCTGCGTCCGTCCATATAGTAACGTCACCCATAGGATCGGTTGCGTCTATACCGAAGCTTGAGCAGAAACAGCTCTCCTCGGGCTTTCCGCAAGCGTGGGTAATAACGATTGCCTGCTCACGTTTAGCCGCGTAGAACGAATCACGGGGATCGGACAAGAATACGTTATCGAGAACGTCGAACGCCTTAAAGTCACAAGCTCTTACACCCATAACCACGAACTCGTCCGGAGTCTGTCTGATATCCGTAAGCTCGATGCTCTTGCCGTTCACCTTGAACTTCATCAGATCCTCGCTCTGGGGGAAGAATGCGTCCTTAGGCGACTTGTTGGTCTTGAGGGTCGAGAGTGAGACCTCTGCGCCGTCCTCGTATTTTGCGTAATTTACCTCTCCTGCCGATTTTACGGGAAGATAAAGAGCGTATTTTTCCGCAATTTTCTTATAAAGATTATCAAGAAGGGAAATGTTTATCTTTTTCATCAGTTCTTGCCCTCCACTACTTCGTTAGCCTCAACGTCATCCGTCTTGTACGCTACGAGAGGATTGTGAGCATTGACCTCAGCTCCTGCCTGATACTCTCCGTAATTAACGTTGATATCCTTGATATACTTTCTGTTGATAAGGTGCAAGGGTATATTCTGAGGACAAACTCTCGTGCACTCGCCACAGTCCGTGCATCTGCCTGCAACGTGATAGGATCTTATGATATGGAACAGTTTTTCCTCAAACGTATCAGAGTTTGCCTTACCTGCAATACCCGACTTGTTGTTATCAAACACACAGCTCGTACAGGTACAAGCAGGACATACGTTACGGCAAGCGTTACAACGGATACACTTGGAAAGCTCTTTCTTCCAGAAAGCGTATCTTTCCTCTGCCGTCATAGCCTCAAGCTCTTCAACTGCCTTAAAGCGATCATCTGCGTGATCCTTCATCTCGTTCAATATAATAGACTCGTCGCTCACAGCGTGAACCTTGGATTTACAGGTGGTACACTTCAAGAGCATAGCCTCTCCTCTTGCCACGGTCTCGTCGCCGTAAATCGTCTTGATCTTAAGAGTATCTCCGTCCTCTTCGATATCGGTGATACCGTCGATGCCCTTAGCGTAAAGCTTATTGACGTCGAGCTTGCCCTGACACTCGATAGCAACCACCCATATACGGTCACGGTCTATTCTGTGCTCGGTAACGAGCTGATTGAAGCTATAGCTGTCACAAGGCTTCAAGAATATTGCGATCTTTCCTTCCTTCTTGCACTCGCCTACGAGATACTTAGAAAGGTTTGCTCCGCAAAAAGAGTTATATACGAATCCATCAAGGTTATCCTTGGTGAAAGTCGCGGGCGATACGTCGTAGTAAAAATCACCCTTTTTCCAACCTATAACTCTGTCTGCCTTTCCGCTGTCAAGAATTTCTTTTGCTTTTGCAAGCATGAGCTCACTTAATCTTTGCATCTCAAATCCTCCAATCTGCGGTTTTCACCCAGTTCGTTGATAGTCTTTGCAAAATCGTTCATAACGACTGCAAACTTTGCGCCCTCTGCCGCCGATACCCATTCGATTCTGGTACGGTCTCTTTCAATGCCGAGGTAATCGAGCATAGAAAAGAGCAATCCCATTCTTCTTCTCGTACGGTAGTTACCCGTTGAGTAGTGGCAGTCTCCGGGGTGACATCCGCAAAGGATTACGCCGTCTGCTCCTCTCTGGAAAGCCTTGAGAATAAAGATCGGGTTAACACGACAGCTACAGGGTACTCTTATGATCTTGACGTCAGCAGGATAAGAAAGTCTGCTTGATCCCGCTGAGTCTGCGCCTGCATAGCTACACCAGTTGCAACAGAATGCAACGATAAGAGGTTTGTGCTCCTTTTTTACTATCTCTTGCATATTGCTTCAACCTCCTTAAGAATTTGTTCAGAAGAGAATCCGTGGAGATCCATAGCGCCCGAGGGACAGGTAACGGTACATGCACCACAGCCCTGACATACCGCGGGGTTGACCGACGCTACACGGCGCTTCTCGGTCTTTCCTCCACCAAGTCTGTATTCTTTTACCTCGTAGGTAATTGCTCCGTAAGGACAAACCTCAGCGCACTGCGAGCAACCCGTACAGGTCATCTCGTTAGCGTGTGCAACACAGGGGTTACCCTTGAGCTTATCCTTTGCGAGAAGCCCGATAACCTTGGACGCGCAAGCAGACGCCTGAGATACGGTCTCGGGAACGTCCTTAGGTCCTTGGCATACGCCTGCAAGATAAATTCCTGCGGTCGGGCTCTCTACGGGACGAAGCTTAGCGTGAGCTTCTACGAGGAAGTTATTGGTATCGATACTCATAGTGAGCTTGCTTGCGATCTCCTTAACGGAGGGATCTGGCTCGATAGCCATAGCAAGAACGACCATATCCGAGGGAATAACGATCTGCGTATTGTCAAGGAGGTTAGATCCCTGTACCATAAGCTTGCCGTCCTCGTTATATACCTTACCAACCATACCCTTGATATAATCTACGCCGTACTGCTCAACCGCTCTGCGATAGAACTCGTCGTAGTTCTTGCCGGGAGTACGTATATCTATATAGAATACGTGTACCTCGGTATCAGGATATTTTTCTCTAATCATCATAGCGTGCTTAGCCGTGTACATACAGCAAATCTTACTGCAATACGGCTTACCACAGCCTGAAACGTCACGAGATCCAACGCACTGAATGAAAGTAATGACCTTGGGGTGCGTTCCGTCCGAGGGACGAAGAAGAGTACCCTTGGTAGGACCTGCAGCGTTCATAAGTCTCTCGAGCTCCAAGGAGGTGATAACGTCCTTGTTGTCAGCGTATCCAAACTCGTTGAAGTTGTCAAGATTGATAGGACGGAATCCCGTAGCAACGACGATCGCGCCGTATTCTCTGTCGATATATTCGTCCTTTTGGTTGTAATCAATAGCTCCAACACCGCACTTCATCTGACAAAGTCCACACTTTCCGGTCTTAAGCTTGATACACTGAGTAGGATCGATGACCGCTACGTTAGGTATAGCCTGAGCAAAGGGAATGTAAACCGCAGGACGGTTGTTGAGGTTCATATTGAACTCGTTAAGAGCCTTTTTGGAAGGACAAGCCGACATACAAAGTCCGCAACCGGTACATTTGGTCTCGTCTATGTATCTTGCTTTTCTCTTGATCTTTACCTTGAAGTTACCTACAAAGCCCTTAACCTCGTCGATCTCGCTGTAGGAGTAGATATTGATCTTCTCGTTCTGCGAGCAATCAACCATTTTGGGAGTAAGTATACAAGCAGCGCAGTCAAGAGTCGGGAAGGTCTTGTCAAGCTGAGCCATTCTACCACCGATAGTGGGGCTTTTTTCTACGATATCTACCTCGTAACCAGCGTCCGCAATATCAAGCGCAGCCTGAATACCTGCGATACCGCCACCGATAACGAGAGCGCGCTTGGTAACGCCCGTCTCACCTGCAGTTAAAGGCTTGTTCAAAAGAAGCTTTGCAATAGCCGTTCTTGCAAGGATAATAGCCTTTTCGGTAGCCTCTTCAACGTCTTTATGTATCCAGCTACATTGCTCACGGATATTAGCGATCTCGACCATATAGGGGTTGATACCTGCCTCTTCTGCTGCCTTTCTGAAGGTATTCTCGTGCATTCTCGGAGAACACGAGCAGACAACTACGCCGTTAAGGTCATTCTCTTTGATAGCCTTCTTGACGAGCTGTTGTCCGTTTTCCGAACACATATAAGGATAATTAGCGGCAAATACCACGTTGTAATCGCCACGCAGAGCTTCGGTTACCCTCTCTACGTCAACGGTTGCAGCGATGTTAGTTCCGCAATGACAAACAAATACACCTATTCTTTGCATAAACTCTTCGCCCTCTTCTTATTTCTTGTATTTTCTGAATGCCGACACGAATAATTGCTGAGGAATAAAATCGTTAACCATAGGGGGTACGTCCTCTGCCGTCATTCCGTCTTTGCCCTGCGCTCTTTCCACGGTATCTCTGACCGCCTCGATAACGTTAGCGGGAGCAACGCCTCTCGGACAACGCTCTACGCACGCCATACAGCTCAGACAGCTCCAGATAGATTTGCTCTCCAAAAGCTTGTCTGCCTTGCCCTCTGCGAGCCAGCTTACGAACTGATGAGGCTTAACGTCCATATCGTCAAAAGAGGGACATCTACCCGAGCACTTACCGCATTTCATACATTTGCGAACGTCCGTGCCCGATATTCTGTTCAAAACCTCTACGTCTACTTTTTCCATATCAGTCCTCCTTAACTCCAAGAGCCTCGGCAAGTACTTCGGTGATATATTTGACCTCTATCTCACCCTTTGCCTGCTCCTTGAGATTGTAGTAGCAGAGCGGACAAGCGGTAACGATGACCTCTGCGCCTGCTTTCTTTGCGCTTTCGATAACTCTCGAGCTCTTTTTCTCGGTAAGCTCTGCGTTCTTAATGCTTACGTACGCTCCGCAACATTCGTTACGGAAAGGATACTTAACTGCTTCTGCTCCGATAGCTTTCAAAAGCTCCTCGATGATCGTGGGGTTTTCGGGGTTATCAAAGGCAAGCACATTAGACGGACGCAAAAGCAAGCAACCGTAGTAAGCTCCCATCTTCTTTTTAAGAGGATTCTTAACAGCCTGCTTGATCTTGTCAAAGCCTACGTAATCACGAAGCATCTCGATATAGTGAACGACCTTGGTCTCGCCCTCGTATCTCTCGGGAAGATCAAGATATCTGTTTGCCTTGTCACAGATTTCCTTGTCGTTTTTCATATCGTCGTTTACACGCTTCAATACGTTGTGACAAGCGGAGCACAGCGTGAGCAAAAGTCCGTCCTCGCTTTTAGCCTTGTCAAGAGTACGAACGGCAGACAGCTTGACTGCTATCTCGTCTCTTGCCATAGGATAGACCGCACCACAGCATTGCCACTCGTCGATCTCTTCAAAGTCTACTCCAAGAGCCTCGGCTACCGATCTTGCGTATTTGTCAAGATCCTTTGCCTGAGTTTTGAGAGTACAACCGGGATAGTAACTGAATTTCATTTTAAGCCTCCCTAAATCATTTGTTCTGGGTGGAACACTTCATCAAATTTCTCTTCCGTCAAGAATCCGAGCTCCACACAAGCCTGTTTGAGTGATATGTTGTCTTTATATGCTTTTTTTGCCGTTTTTGCGGCGTTTTCATATCCGATATAAGGATTGAGAGCGGTAACGAGCATCAAGGAATTGTGAAGGTTATGAGCCATTTTTTCCTTATTTGCGCGGATACCCGTTACGCAATTTTTCTCAAAAGAGGTAATGCCGTCTGCAAGAAGTCTGACCGACTGCAAGAAATTGTAAATAATTACCGGCATAAATACGTTCAGCTCAAAGTTACCCTGCGAAGCGCCAAATCCTACTGCTACGTCGTTTGATATAACCTGAACTGCTACCATGGTCATCGACTCACATTGAGTGGGGTTGACCTTACCGGGCATTATAGAGCTACCCGGCTCGTTCTCAGGGATAAAGATCTCGCCTAAGCCGTCACGAGGACCTGATGCAAGCCATCTAACGTCGTTAGCTATCTTCATAAGGTTTGCAGCTAAGCCCTTGAGCGCGCCGTGAGCAAATACAAGCTCGTCCTTAGAGGTAAGAGCGTGGAATTTGTTACCTGCGGTCACGAAGGTCTTGCCCGTGATAATAGAAACCTGTTTTGCAACCTCTTCTGCAAAGCCCTTGGGAGCGTTGAGTCCCGTACCAACGGCAGTACCACCGAGAGCAAGCTCCTTGAGTCCGCCGAGAGAGAGCGCAATCTGCTCTCTGGACTTTTCGATCATATTACGCCAACCGCTGATCTCCTGAGAAAATCCTACGGGAACGGCATCCTGAAGATGAGTTCTTCCGCTCTTTACGATACCCTCGTTCTCCTTTTCAAGGCGTTTCAGGGTATCTATAAGCTTATCCATAGCGGGGAAGAGTTTGTCTTCAATGGAAACTACCGCAGCGATATGCATAGCCGTCGGGAAGGTGTCGTTACTCGACTGGCTCTTGTTGATGTCGTCGTTGGGGTGCAAAAGCTTAGATCCTGCGATCTCGTTACCACGGTTAGCGATAACCTCGTTTGCATTCATATTAGACTGAGTACCACTACCAGTCTGCCATACTACGAGAGGAAAGTTGTCGTAGAGCTTGCCTGCCATTACCTCGTCACAAGCAGAGGATATGCAATCAAGCTTTTCCTTGGAAATCTTACCAAGATTGTAGTTAGCGATAGCAGCCGCCTTTTTGAGTACGCCGAAAGCGTCGGTAATCTCTCTGGGCATTATCTCTCCGCCGATCTGGAAATTCTCCTTACTGCGCTGAGTCTGAGCCGCCCAATACTTGTCTACGGGAACTTTCATTTCTCCCATGGTGTCTTTTTCAATGCGGTATTCCATATTTATCTCCGTTTAAAGGCTGAGGCCTGATATAATTTCTTTAAGCTTATTAGCAGAATTATGCATTCTTGCAAGCTCGTCGTCAGACAAGGGCTGTTCAATGGTAGATACGATACCGTTGCTACCAAGAAGAGCAAGAGTGGAAAGACATACGTCCTTGATACCGTATTCACCGTCGAGAAGACTCGATACGGTAAGTATTGTGGACTCTGCGCCCGAGAACGACTTGATCATATTCATTACCGAGGTAGCTACGCCGTAGGTGGTGTTGCCCTTTCTCTCGATAATTCTTGCGCCTGACTTTTTGACGTACTCCTCTACTTCCTCGTGAGTGTAGGTAAGAGGCTTCTCTGCTCCGTCTTTTATGCAGTTGCCGTAAACGTCAAGGGGTACTCCTGCAACAGTTGCGCTACTCCATACTACGAAAGAGCTGTCGCCGTGCTCACCGAGAACGTTTGCGTGGATCTGCTTCTGGTTAACGTGATAAAGCTCTGCAAGACGGGTACGAAGTCTGATAGTATCAAGCATAGTACCAGAGCCGATGACTCTGCTCTTGGGAAGTCCGGTGAACTTCTGGAAAGCGTAGGTTATGATGTCAACGGGGTTGGCAACGATAACGTAGAGCGCGTCGGGAGCATATTTCACAATATTTTCCGAAATGGATTTTGCTATATTTACGTTGATCTGAGCAAGCTCAAGTCTGGTCTGTCCGGGTTTACGAGGTGCGCCTGAGGTAATGACTACGATATCCGAGCCTACTGCGTCACAGTAATCGCCCGAGTAAATATCGCAGTTACGAAGGTAAGGCGTAGCCTGCTTCATATCAAGAGCCTCACCGTAAGCCTTGGGCGCGTTAACGTCGATAAGCAGAATCTCTGCCGCCGTTCCTCCAAGAAGGAGAGAGTAGGCAGTAGTAGCTCCTACTGCGCCTGCACCGATAATGGTAATTTTGATCTTCATATAGTAACTCCTTTTCGCAATAGCTTTACTGCTATCGCATTATTTCCTAGTTAATAGCGAAAATGATTTTTGACCAAAAGCGACAAAAAAGCAATACAGAACAAATCCGACTTGTCGTCGGACAGGCTGCTTGCTTCCATTCCGTCTGTGTCTATTAACGAAAGATCATTCTCACAAGCCTCGCCATGAGTAATAATCCCCTTTTCACTACGCAAAAAGTATAACATACTTTGTCAAGTATTTCAAACTATTTTTATTGCATTTTCTAAAAAATGTTCTTTATTTATGCCCTAAAATTTAATTTTTTAAAAAAAAGATTACTTTTGAAAAAATTTTCAGTTTTTTCAGTACAAAAAAACTACCGCCCCAGCGTGATTTCCATGCGAGAAAACCTGCCACGGCGGTAGTCGATTTTAAGTTAAGCCGATCTTAGAGAACTGTGGGCACGAAGAAGTATACGAGGAAGAGTACGGTTACGATAATGGTAACTACGTGTACGTTCCAAACGGGCTTTTCTGCCTTTTCCTTGTCCTTTGCAGCCGCATAAACGATAGCCTTAACTACGTATGCAATGGTAGAAAGAACGGTGTAGATAACGAGGCCAATACCGATACCCTTGGTTATGGAGTAAGAAAGGACCATAACAGCTACGGTAAGGAATGCGCTCGTTGCGTTGATAGCGTCCGAGAAATCAATGCTCTTAACGTTGTTCTTCATCATGAGAACGCCAACGTAGATAAGAGCAGATGCTGCAGCCGCAGAGGGAATAGCAGCAAATACGGGAAGAGCGAACATTGAAAGGAAGAACATGCAAGCGGTAACGAAAGCGGTTAAACCGGTACGTCCACCTGCAGATACTCCTGCACCCGACTCAACAAAGGTCGTTACGGTGCTCGTTCCGAGCATAGCGCCGGTACAGGTTGCTACTGCGTCCGAGATCATGATCTTGTCGTAGTTGCGGGGCTTGTTGTTCTCGTCGGAGAGAATTCTGTTACCGCCACAGCATCCAACGATAGTTCCCATGGTGTCGAACATATCGATCATGCACATCGTGATGATAAGCATCAAAATAGTGAATACCGAGCCTACGGGGAAGCCGTTAGTGAACACCTCGGCAAACGATCCGAATACGGTCTGCTCTCCTCCGAAGAAGTTAGCGAAGTTATCCCAGAAAGCCCAGGAGATACCGGGAACGTTTCCTGAAAGAACGGAAAGATCGGTAACGCCCATAGGAATACCGATAAGGGTAGCTCCGAGGATACCGATAACTACCGAGCCCTTAACCTTGAGCTGGTCGAGAACGGTGATAAGAATAAGACCGATCAAGCAAACGAGAGCGCTTGATACGTTAGCGTCGAACTTAGAAAAAGCTACGAGATCAACGAGAGTGTAGGGATTGTCTACTATGATCTTTGCATTCTGGAATCCGATAAAGGCAATGAAAAGACCGATACCTACCGAGATAGCGCTTCTTACCGAAACTGGCATACCGTCAAAGATAAGCTCACGGAAGGTCTTGCCCTTGATCGTAATGGTCGAAAGGAGCAGGAAGATGATACCCGAGATCAAAACCATCATGAAAGCTTGTCCGATAGTGAAATTGTAGTAGTACGATACGTAGCCTACGCCACCGCCGATGATAGAACCAACGAGGGAGTTAAGACCCATACCTGAAGCCTGAGCAAGAGGCATCTTTGCAAGGAACGCCATCAAGAGAGTACCGATGATTGCGCCGAATGCAGTCGCCATAAAGATCGAGGACCACAATGGATGAGTGGTAGGCGTGTAGTTAGGTACGAGTTCAGCCGCGCCCTCTACGATACCGAAATCGGGATTGGGTACGAGCTGTCCGCCCCAGAGTATCTGATTGGGGTTAACTACGAGTATGTAACACATCGCAAGGAAGGTAACGATACCGGCAATTATCTCCGTTCTCAGATTTGTTTGCTTCGCTTCAGGATCGTATCCAAGAAGTTTGCCAAACTTAGACATATACTAATTCCTCCTTTTTGTGCAACGCACTAAAATTCTGTTTATATAATATCACACTTTAGGCGCATAAAGCAATTTATTTTTTAAAAAAATACGAAATAGTTTATTTTTCTCTCTCTTTCGACAAAAGATCAAAGCTTTTTGTTAAGCATTTTTATCCAAATACTCGTAACGAGATTGTACGGCAGTATTTTCGAGAGAATGTGCTGAGCCTTTGAATACCAGCTGATAACGGCAAGAGCCTTACCCTTTTCCGCCGATCTTAACGCCTTTTTGACAACGTATTCGCTCTTTAGCATAGGCTTGGTCTTTGTGGGCATAGTAACCTCTCCCCCTGCTATTGGCAAAAACTCCGTTTCTATCCAGCACGGACAAACCGCCGTTGCTGATATTCCCCTGCTCTTAAGCTCGTATCTGAGTGCCTTAGTGTAGTGAAGAACGAAAGCCTTAGTGGAGGCGTACACGTTAAAGCCGGGCAAAACGGAAAATCCCGCACAAGAGGCTATCTGCAATATCTTAGCTCCCTTCGTCATATAAGGGATCACGGCGTCGGTCATTCTGACGAGAGCTGTGACGTTGAGATCGATCATACCCTTTTGATCCTTGTCCGATATTTCGCCCTGCGTTCCGAACTTTCCGTACCCCGAGGCGTTCACGAGATAGCTGACCTTAGGCGCGTTCTCCTTAAGAGCGGATCTCACCTTTTCTATACCCTCGTTTGTGGTAAGGTCTGCGCAAAGCACGAGAGCGTTGCCGTCAAGCTCTTTCTTTAGCGCGATAAGCCTCTCCTCTCTTCTTGCGATAAGGTAGAAATAATCTGCCTTTTTGTTCTTGTAAAGCTCAAGGGCAAAATCACGACCTAAGCCTGACGATGCGCCCGTAATAACTGCAACTTTCATATTACACTCTCCTTTTTTGATACGAAAAAAGCATTTGAACGCGTCAAATGCTTTTTGATTTTACCATTCGCAAACGCCCACGCCGTCCTTCA
>JAZQYC010000037.1:0-1090 GCA_045633285.1 Clostridia bacterium
GCGATCCCGTATCACCCATAAATATCTTGGCAGGAAAGCTATTCAGCACGAAAAATACCGCCAGAGAAAAACCAAACGATATCGAAAACGAGGAAAGTCCAACAAGCTCAGCTTGTTTAACGGGGCTTTTTATCGCGCTTAAAAGCACCACTATTCCGATAGCGATCAGGCTGGTTGCGCCTGTTGTTGATACAAGCCCGTCAAGTCCGTCCGTGAGATTCACAAAATTGACCACTGCTACGATAAATATTGCGTATACGGGAAAGGCACACGCCCCGAGATCTAGCACCGCGCCTGAAGAAAACGGAATATTCAGTTCCGTTCCTATCCCCTTTGGACTAGATGCAAACCATGCAAGAATGATCGCTAAACCAAACTGACCGATCAGCTTCTGATAGGCCTTTAAGCCTTGATTATTCATGCTCTTTATCTTAACGAAGTCGTCCCAAAAGCCTATTACTCCGTATCCAAGCGCCGATACTGCGGTAATAACGGCAAGATTAGAATAACCTAAGTTTATCACTATCCCGACCACGCACGCTCCGATCAAAAAAGCAAGCCCTCCCATGGTGGGAGTACCGCTTTTTGAATAGTGATTAGTAACGTACCCCAATATAGGCTGGCTTGCTTTCATTTTTCTTGTCAGCGACAGCACGAACGGACAAAGACAGCAAGTAACAGCGACTGCGCAAAATGCTGATATTCCTATGCGAATCATTCCTATCTCCTTATGTATCAAGCAATTTTTTTATCTCTTCCGTATCGCTATAATGAATTCTTTTTCCCTGCTTTTCTATATAATCCTCCGCTCCCTTGCCAAGAATCATTACTACGTCGTTATGATCTGCAAGGCTCAATGCATGCTCGGTTGCCTCCTTTCGTGATTCAACGACGATCGGCTCGGTATTCATACCTCTTTTAATATCGTCTATAATGCTTAGCGTTGGCTCTGATCTGCTGTTATCCTCAGTCAAAATAACGAGGTCTGCGTATCTTTCACAAATACTTCCCATTATAGGTCTTTTCGATCTATCTCTTTCCCCTCCGCACCCAAACACGCATATCAGCTTACCACTTGCTAATTTTCTTC
>JAZQYC010000038.1:0-1987 GCA_045633285.1 Clostridia bacterium
ACCCAAGTAAAGTGGTTAACGCCAAGCACGTTAGTCTCGATATCGTGACGGTTAACCTCGATGCCGTACTCTTTTTTGAGTATTCTTCTAAATACCTCCTGAGTGCCAAACACCTCGTGACAGCATCCAAAAGCTTTGATCTCAGGGAACTCCTTATATAAGGTTGCCACGCAAAGAGTCATAGGATTGGTGAAATTTATACACCAAGCGTTCGGACAGTTTCTTCTGATACCGTCGGCAAACTTTCTAAAAATAGGTATAGTACGGAGCGCTCGAATGATTCCACCAGGACCCGTGGTATCGCCTACCGACTGATAAATACCGTATTTTTCAGGAGTATGAACGTCAGATTCCATCTCGTCAAACGTTCCTGGGAGCACCGAAATAATAACGATATCTGCGTCCTTTAGCGCAAGATCCATATCGTTTTCTACGACGTACGTCCACTTACCTAGAACCTTTTCGTCCTCTTTTAACCTATTACCAATAAGAGCGTTGATCTCGGAAGCTTTGGTGTCGATATCGTAAAGATATACGCTACCGCAAAGCTCTCCCTCTTTTGCAAGATCGTTGATCAGATTTCTTGCCCAACCACGTGAACCACCACCAACGTAGGTGATCTTTAAATTTTTAGTATCCATAAATCCTCCAAAATATTTCATTGCACGTGCATGCTTTCGCGACACTAAATTTCTACCACAAAAAGTCCAAAATTTCAATATTTTTTCGAATATCGATTTACTATTTATGGAAAAAGCTTCAAAAAAGTTACAAAATAAGAAGAATGATGTTTATTCCATTACTTGACAATATATGCATTATGCTTTAAAATACAGTTATTGAACAAAACGCACGGGAGGATTTTATGGGTATATTTGACGTAGACTCATGGGTCTCTGATAAGCCTTATTCAATGCCACAGCTTCACGGACACGAATATTACGAGCTTTATTTTTTGATAGACGGACAGAAGCGTTTCATATCTCAAACCTCTGTATACAACGTCACAAAGGGGTCAATGGTAATCACTAAGCCCCACGCTCTTCATATGTTCGAGGGTGGTCCTTTTAAGCGTGTGCTGATATCGGTTGACGCAAGCACGCTTGCCCCGCATCAGGTAGATTTTCTCAATGAGATCGCGGACGAAACGCCTATTTATACCTTTCCGTCCAAGATCCTTTCCAAAATCAATAAGCTCCTCCATTCTATGCTTAAGCTCGAGGAAGAGCCATCTAGTCTCAGCGAAATGCAAAACAGGCTCAGCTTTGACTATCTGTTATATCTAGTAAGTAAATACAAGATTCCATGCGAGGAAAGCGGACAAAGCAAGGCAAAATCGGTCATGCACCCTATCGTGCTAAAAACCGTTGACTACATAAACAGCCGATATACCGAAAAAATACTTATCAACGAGCTATGCGATACCTTTCACGTATCCAAGACTTGGCTTTGCAAGAAGTTCATGGAGTCTATGCACACCTCTATTACGAACTATCAGATACTGCTTCGAGTCAATAAGGCTAAGGAAAAGCTCAGAACCACCACCTGCTCCTTAGAGACGATATCGAGTGAGCTTGGATTTTCATCCACCAAGTACTTCGGCATAGCCTTCAAAAACGCTACGGGCATTAGCCCCCTGCAATACAGAAAGCTCAGTAAATAAAAAAACGGCGTGAGAATTACTCTCTACGCCGTTTTTTATTGCTTATTTTAACACATTTTTTCGCTCATGGTTTTTCCTGCAAGGATATGAACGTGAAGATGAGGAACGGTCTGACAAGCGTCCTTGCCCTGATTCATTATAAGTCTGTATCCCGAATCAAGTCCAAGTCTGTCCTTCATCTTGCCCAGCTTATAAAAGCATCTTCCAAGTATCTCTGCCTGAGCCTTATCCATATCGTTTATGGTTGCAAAATGCACCTTGGGTATCATAAGATAATGCACGGGCATCTGAGGAGCAATATCCTTGATTATTATCATCTCGTCG
>JAZQYC010000039.1:0-1540 GCA_045633285.1 Clostridia bacterium
CTGGCCATGGTCACCCGCAGCGGTGTCATCAAGCGTACCGAAATGTCCAACCTTTATTTTTTTATCCTGACCCAATACGTTGATAAGCGTGTGCTTGACGAATTGAACGGTACGGGACGAGCTTTCGCCCTGTGGCTTATAAATATTGACGAATCCTATCATAATACGCTATCAACAACGGCGAGAAGCCTATCCAAAACCTCGTAATAATTGCCGTGTAATCTACAACCTGAGGCATTTCTGTGACCGCCACCACCAAATCTGCCTGCGCAGTATGAAACGTCAATTTCGCCCTTGCTACGGAAGCTTACCTTGAAATAATCCTCGCTGACCTCCGCTATAGATATAGCAATATCGACCCCGTCTACGTCCAAGATCTTATTGATACAACCCTCGGTGCTTATCTCATCAGTTGCAGTTTTTTCAAAGTCTTCTCTCAAAAAGGAAATAACTCCAACTCTTGCATCTTTATAAAACTTAGCCTTACTCAGAGCCAAGGAATGAAGCTCAAAGGTGTTTTTTGCTATCTTTTTGAATAATTCGTAATAGATCTTATTGGAATCTATACCATATCCGTAGAGCAAGGCTAAGACTTTATGAGTATTTGCAGACGTCGTAGGGTGATAAAAAGCCCCGCTATCGGTAAGTATTCCTGCATACAAAAGCTGAGCAATCTGCCTGTCAATAGCATTAACGTCTATAAATTCAAGGATAGAGTACATGATCTCGCACGTTGACGAGGCATCTGAAACCAAATACAGCTCCTCAGAATTAAATTCGTTAGACTTGTGATGATCTATAACAAAGCGATCCTTTGCTCTATAATAATGCTGTCTAACGTCACCCATTCTCTCGCCCGTTGCCGTATCGACTCCGATTGCAAGATCATATACGTCACTTTCTTCATCTGCGCCAAAAGATTCGTAGTCAGTTAAAAAATTTAGCTTTTCATACTTGTCGTCACAATATACGTCCGCGCTCTTTCCGAGATTATTCAAAAACTGCGCCAATGCAAAACCAGCCCCCATGGTATCACAATCGGGGCTGACGTGACAAATGATTGCAACCTTTGTTGCATTCATCACCTTGCATTTTATACTTTCAACAGTTATCATTTATCCTTGATATCCTTCAGTATAGTATCAAGCTTTATGCTATATTCGATAGACTCGTCAAGCACGAATATAAGCTCGGGAACGATTCTGAGATCCACTCTTCTTGCAAGCTCGCTTCTCAGAAATGAGCTTGCGCTCTTCAAAGCAATCAAAGAATTTTTTTTGTTCTCATTCGTGCCGTAAACGCTTACGAAAACCTTACAAAAGGATAGATCGTTGGTCGTTTCGGTACGAATTACGCTTACAAAGCCTTGCATGCGAGGGTCCTTGATGTATCCCCCCGCTACAAGCTCTGATATTGCACGCTTTACCTCAGCGTTAATTTTGTCAATACGTTTCATTACTAAACATCCTGCTTTTCAAGAATAAACGCTTCGATTACGTCGCCTTCCTTGAGATCGTTGTATCCCTCGATACCAATACCA
>JAZQYC010000040.1:0-1167 GCA_045633285.1 Clostridia bacterium
GATTTTTGGAGAGTGGGAAAGGGCTACGCAAAAAAACTCGAGGAGCGCGGACTATATACCATGGGGGATATTGCGAGATGCTCCCTCGGAAAACAGAATCAGGTGCACAACGAGGAGCTTTTGTATAAGCTTTTTGGAATAAACGCCGAGCTTCTCATAGATCATGCCTGGGGTCACGAGCCTTGTACGATGAAGCAGATCAAGGCGTATAAACCAAGGGTCAACAGCCTTAGCTCGGGTCAGGTACTGCAATGCCCGTATAGAGCTAAAAAGGCAAAGCTCATAGCAAGAGAAATGACCGAAGCTCTCGTTCTCGATCTCGTGGACAAGGGCTTAATGACCAATCAGATAACGCTCACTGTAGGCTACGATATAGACAATCTGACCGATCCCGTGATCAGCAAAAGATATAAGGGCGAGGTCACGGTAGATTATTACGGAAGAAGAGTGCCAAAGCACGCTCACTCCACGGTAAGTTTTGAGCGATATACCTCGTCAACAAAAACTATCACGGGGGCTGTAGAGGAGCTTTTTGACGAGATCGTAAACGAGGAGCTTCTCGTTCGCAGGCTCAACGTCACGGCAGGTAGATTGTTAAAGGAAGAGGACGTAACGAGGGTAGAGCGAGGCAAACAGCTTAGCTTTTTCGATGATAACGAGCAATCAGAGCTTGATCAGCTCGCTGAAAAAAGGGAGCGCAGAGTTCAAGAAGCCGTTATCGGAATCAAGAAAAAATTTGGCAAAAACGCCATATTCAAGGGAATGGATCTCCAAGAGGGGGCAACGGCAAGAGAGAGAAACGAGCAGATAGGAGGGCACAAGGCGTGAAGAATATTGTTATCGAAAAATACGGTGATATTATTGATCTTCCTCACCATAAGTCCAAGAAGCATTCTCCTATGATAATGGAGGACAGAGCAGCGCAGTTTTCGCCATTTGCAGCCCTCACCGGTCACGCGGAGTCCATAAAGGAAAGAGCAAGATTGACCCAGAAATTTATTGAGCTTACCGAGGAGAAAAAAGCAGAGCTTGATGCAAAATTCAGCATTTTGGAGAGCAAGCTTTCTCTTTTTCCCGAAATCAGAGTGACTTATTTTTCTCCCGACGAAAAAAAGGAGGGCGGAGAGTACGTGGAGCTTTTTTGCGTGGTCAAAAAGATCGATATGT
>JAZQYC010000041.1:0-6843 GCA_045633285.1 Clostridia bacterium
ATGATGTGCGGTCTACAGGGCGCTGGTAAGACGACTATGTGCGGAAAGCTCGCTCTTATGCTCAAAAAGCAGGGCAAGAAGCCTTTGCTCGTTGCTTGTGACGTCTATAGACCTGCCGCAGTCAAACAGCTTCAAGTCGTAGGCAAAAGCGTAGACGTACCCGTTTACGAGGAGGGCGCAGGCAAGCCCGTCAAGATTGCAAAGCACGCAATCGACGAGGCTAAAAAGCGTGGCTACGATACCGTTATCGTGGATACTGCCGGCAGACTCCATATCAACGAGGAGCTGATGGGAGAGCTTAAGGATCTCAAGAAGCTACTTTCTCCTGAGGAGATACTTCTCGTCGTAGACGCAATGACAGGTCAGGACGCTGTTACCGTTGCAGAGAGCTTCAATAACGATCTCGACATCACGGGTGTTATTCTGACGAAGATGGATAGTGATACGAGAGGTGGTGCGGCGCTTTCGATCAAGGCAGTTTGCGGAAAGCCCGTCAAGCTCATAGGTACGGGTGAAAAGCCCACCGACCTCGAGCCCTTCCACCCTGAGCGTATGGCGTCCCGTATTCTTGGAATGGGTGACGTTCTGAGCCTTATCGAAAAAGCGCAGGAGGCTATCAGCGAGGAAGACGCAAAGAGAATGGAGAAAAAGTTTAAGGAGAATTCCTTTGACTTAGAGGACTTTCTGATGCAGTTCGAGTCCATGAAGAAAATGGGCAAGATAACCGACCTTATTGGTATGGTCCCAGGACTTTCTAAGATGAAGATCTCTGAGGACGATATTGACGAGGGCAGGATAGAGAAAAACAAGGCTATTATCCGCTCAATGACGATCAAGGAAAGACGCAACCCCGATATACTCAACGGTAGCCGTCGCAAAAGGATCGCTCTTGGTAGCGGTACGACTATACAAGAGGTCAATCAACTGATCAAGCAGTTTGAGATGACCAAGAACATGATGAAACAATTTCAAAAGGGCGGTAAGCGTGGCAGACTTCCCTTCGGATTTTGATAAAAAATACTATTTGGAGGCATAAAAAATGGCAGTTAAGATCAGATTGACCAGAATGGGCGCAAAGAAAGCTCCCTTCTATCGTATCGTAGTAATGGATTCGCGTAAGGCAAGAGACGGAGAGTACATCGAACAGCTCGGTTACTACAATCCCGTAAAAGAGCCCGCTGAGGTTAAGCTCGACGTTGAGCTCGCTAAGAAGTGGATCGGCAACGGCGCTCAGCCCACGGATACCGTACGCACCATACTTAAGAACAACGGAGTTTTATAATGAAAGAACTTGTAACCTATCTGGTTAACAGCTTGGTCGAGAACAGCTCAAGCGTAGAGGTTACCGAGGTCGAAAGAGGTAACTTCGTTGATATTACCGTTACTGTTCCTCAGGGAGATATGGGTAAGATCATCGGAAAGCAGGGTCGTATAGCTAAGGCTATCCGCGCCGTCGTTAAGGCTGCATCGCAAAAGACCGGTAAAAAATGCAACGTAGAGATCTGCGAGAAAAAGGACTGATCAACGTTGGCAAGATTTTGAGACCTCAAGGCATCAGGGGGGAAGTCAAGGTGCTTCCTCTTACTGATGATATTGCAAGATTTGAGAGTCTTAAGTATCTGATCGTCAAAGGACAGGCATTGCCTGTCCTGTCTTTGCGTATAACGGAAGGCTACGTTTACGTTAAGCTCAAGGGCGTGGACGACAGAAATAAAGCTGAGGAGCTGAGAGATCAATTCGTTTCGGTAGATAGAAAGGACGCAGTTACTCTCGAGGAGGGTAGACATTTCATAGTCGATCTTCTCGGTTGCACGATCTATCAAGGAGACGAGAAGCTCGGCACGCTCGAGGACGTTATTCAAAACACGAGGACGGACGTTTATTCCGTCAAAACCAAAAAGGGAATGGCAATGTTTCCCGTAGTGGACGGGCTTATTCTCAAAACCGATACGGACAACGGCGAAATATTCGTTGATAAAAAAAGGCTTGAGGAGGTAATCGTATATGAGGATTGAGATATTGACTCTTTTTCCCGAGATGTTTGCCCCCTTAAAGTCAAGCATCATAGGTGACGCCGTAGAAAAGGGTCTAATTGAGATCAATATAACCGATATCAGAGAATATACTCTCGACAAGCACAGACACGTGGATGATTATCCGTTTGGCGGTGGAGCAGGTATGGTTATGCAACCCGAGCCTATTGCAAGGGCTATCGAGGCGGTTGATCCCAATCACGAATGCTTAAGGATATATATGTCACCTAAGGGCAAGACCTTTGCCCAGAGTGATGCAGTCGAGCTTGCGAAAGAGGAAAATCTTCTCTTTTTGTGCGGAAACTACGAGGGCGTAGACCAGAGAGTGCTTGATATGTTCATTGATCGAGAGATGAGCATAGGTGATTACGTGCTGACGGGAGGAGAGCTTCCTGCTATGGTCATTATCAACGCTACCGTCAGAAATATAGAGGGCGTGCTCGGAAGCATGGAGTCTCTTGACGAGGAGAGTTTCACGGGAGGACTACTCGAATATCCTCAATACACCAGACCTCAGGTCTTTCGTGGGGTAGGAGTACCCGAGGTGCTTTTGTCAGGTCATCACGCAAATATCATGGCTTGGCGCCGTGAACAAAGCTTAAAAATAACTAAGGAAAGAAGACCCGATCTTCTTGAAAAATAATATGCATATTCAATGGTACCCGGGACATATGACCAAAGCCGTCAGAATGATGGAGGAAAACGAGAGGCTCGTAGACGCTATTATCTACGTGCTGGATGCGCGCGCCTACAAAGCGTGCTTCAATCCCTCGTTTGACAAGATCTCGTCCAAGCCAAGGCTATATATACTTAACAAAATAGATACCATTGACGAATCGTCTGCAAGCGCAATACTGAATAAGCTAAAAGCAGAGGGCAAAACGGTAGTTGCCTCTAATAGCGTGAGCGGTAAGTTTGCAGGTAAGGTAAAGGAGGGGCTGACGAGGCTTCTTTCACCAAAAATTGAAAAATACAAGGCAAAGGGAATCACAAAGACCGTAAGGGCAATGGTTATAGGTGTTCCGAACAGCGGAAAATCTACCCTTATAAACAGTCTTTGTAAGGGAGCAAGAGCGGACGCTCAGAACCGTCCTGGCGTTACGAGAGGAAAGCAATGGATAAAACTCACCGGTAATATCGAGCTTCTCGATACCCCCGGTACGCTATGGCCTGCTTTTGAGGATCAGGAGCTTGCTTTGCACCTTGCCTTTATAGGTTGTATAAACGACAATATATTAGACACGGAAGAGCTTGCTTGCTGTCTGATAGATAGGTTCAAGGAAATCGAGGGGTTTGACTTCGAGGGACTTCTTGGAGCAAGCAAAGACGATGCAAGCTACGATATTCTTTCGGCGTACGGAAGAAAAAGAGGCTTTTTGCTAAGAGGCGGAGAGGGCGATACCGAAAGAGCGTCCAAGGCACTTTTAGATGCGTTCCGCAAGCAAAGGCTTGGAAAAATTGCATTAGAAAGATGAAAACGAAAGAGCTATTTGATTACGATAACGAGCTTAAAAAGGGCGGTTATCGCTATATATGCGGTATAGACGAGGCAGGACGAGGTCCACTAGCCGGTCCCGTTTCGGTTTGCGCTATAGTTATGGATCTTGACGAGATGATCGACGGAGTCAACGATAGCAAAAAGGTCTCACCCAAGAAGCGTGACGCGCTTTTTGATACTGTCAAGGAAAAGGCGATAAGCTACAGCTGTGTAATGCTCGACAATAACGTGATCGACGAGATAAATATCTTAGAGGCTACAAAAAAAGCAATGAGAGAGGCTGTATCCAATCTTTCCGTCAAGCCCGACCTTATTCTCGTAGATGCTGTCAAGATCGATTTTGACTGCGAAACGAGGGCTATCATAAAGGGTGACGCTACGAGCTATTCAATAGCCTCTGCATCCATTATAGCTAAGGTATCAAGAGATAGACTAATGGAAGAATACGACGAAAAATACCCTAATTACGGCTTCAAAAAGCACAAGGGATACGGAACTGCCGAGCATATCAAGGCGATCAAGGAGTTAGGGCCTTGCCCCGTGCACAGAAGATCCTTTATAGGTAATTTTGTCAATGAATAATAGGGTCGTTGGAATCACGGGAGAGGAGGACGCAAGAGAGTATCTCGAGCAAAAGGGCTACACCGTTCTTTATAAGAACAAAAAGATAGCAGGAGTCGAGATAGATATCGTTCTCAAAAAGGGAGATCTTTTGGTCTTCTGCGAGGTCAAGTCGAGAGATAGCGACAAATACGGCAGAGGAATCGAGGCAATAGACCGTGAGCGAATGAAAAGATATATAAGAGCAGGAAAAAGCTTCACCGCGGACAAAAAATACCGTGATTATTCTCTCCGCTTCGACGTTATAGAGATAACGAGGGGGAAAATAGAGCATATTGAGGACGCTTTTCGCGCTTAAAGAAAAAAATAAGTTTTTTGAGCTCAAAACGCTTGCAAGATGCTTATAAATATGTTAAAATACTTTGGTGACTTCGGGTGGTCCTCTGATACTTTAAGTATTAACGAACATCGCGTATAAGGAGGTAAGTCAAATGAACATTATCGATACTATTGAAAGAGAAGGTTTACGTACCGATCTGCCTGATTTCAGAATTGGCGACACCGTTAAGGTTTTCGTTAAGGTCGTTGAGGGCACGAGAGAAAGACTTCAGGCTTTTGAAGGCACGGTTATCAGCCGTAAGAACGGAAGCATCAGAGAGACTTTCACCGTTCGTCGTTTGTCGTTCGGTATCGGCGTAGAAAGAACGTTCCCTCTCCACTCGCCTAAGATCGATCACATCGATATCGTAAGACGTGGTAGAGTAAGACGTGCTAAGCTTTACTACTTGCAGGATCGTAAAGGTAAGGCTGCAAAAGTTAAAGAGATTCGCTAAAAGAAATTGCGCTCAAAGGAGCGCAATTTTTTTATGCTTTTATGTAAACCTTTTTTTGAGGCGTAGCGCTTGCTACGCCTAATCTTTAATTAGTTAGTCTCTGCAACCGCAGTTGCATTCTCTGTCGCAAAACGCGAGCTTTCCGTTGGATACGAATGCGTTGAATATGAGCCAAAGCGCTGATATTGCAACGAGAACGTATACGATCACGCTGAGCATACTGCCAACGCCGAAAATAGCGTCTACTAAGTTAAAATTGAATATGCCAACGAGACCCCAATTTATTCCGCCTATACCAAGCAGAATGAGAGCTATAACGTTGATAATAACCATTTAGCTACCTCCTTTTTACGCTTAGTGTGCATATAATAAAGGAAATTATACGGATATATTTTTAAATAGTTATTGAAAATTATCACTTAATTTTTGCACGTTATTATGCACGGATAGATAGATCAACACGATTCCGATGCTAAAGAATACTCCGCCTATAATATCCGTTATCCAATGTACGCCTGAAAATAGTCTTCCGAATACCATAAACGTAACGAATAGCATAATAGTTATTATGAGAAATCGTTTTAGAGGTATATTTTTTATGCGTTTATTTAGTTGAATTGCCGTGGTTGGCATTACGCAAGTAACAAGCATGGTTGTTGAGGAAGGATAAGAAGCTTCGAGATATCCGTCAATGAGGGTTGGTCTGTAATTTATAACGATTAGCTCAAAAAATACGTATACTGATATTACGATTATATAAAAGACTCCGAGAGCAAGAACGTCGGGATCTACTTTTAATAGACTTTTTCGCCTAACTAATTGAGCAAGCCCGAGAATGCTAAATCCGAGCGCCGTGGCTATTGGAACAAGTCCGAGCCAATCGGTGATATAGTAGAGGAGCATATTTACGCCGGTTAAGCGGTGGAAGCATTCGTTCAGAGTAGCAAAGCCTACGCTAGTCCCTTGAGGACCGATAGATCTGATATCAACCATACTGATCAGAAAAGTCCATAGCGCAAACGAGACAATAAAACTCACTCCAATTATCAATAATCTTTTGTTTTTTCTTTCCATTATCTAAAACCGTCCTATTCTTTATTGGCAAAAGCCTACTTGCATTTTAACGGAAAGAAATAGGATAATCAAGAATTTGATTGGAATAACCTTGATACTTTTCGTGTCATTGACGTCCTATAAGAGAAAAGGACTTGATTGCAAGAAGAACGAATGCAAATACGGCAGGGTAGGGCTGAGAGCTTATAGTAAATAGCAAGGCGGAGATTGAGCCGATGATCAGAGAGATTGCCGTTTTGCTTTTTAACCAGATAGGAGATTGCAAGCCTTGTAATGCGAGAGTCAACGCACCCATTGCGATCGTTGAAAAGACGACGATAAAGTAGGCTACTTTTAAATATGGTTGAACTGAGCTGAGCGTAAATAGTGATACGCATTGAATAATCCCGTCTGATCTTTCTGCAAAGAAAGGAAGAAACAGTAGCAGGGATATGCAAAGATCAAGCAATCCATAAGATAGGTTTAGAAAGCGTTTTTCCTTTTGCTTTCCCTCTTCTTCTGCGATCGTAAGCACCTCGTTGGAGGTCAAAAGCTCATCGATAGAGACGGAGAAAAACTGAGCGATTGCTTTGAGTGAATCAATGTTTGGATATCCTCTGCCGGCTTCCCATTTAGAAATAGCCGTACGAGAGACGTAAAGCTCTTTTGCAAGCTCGTCTTGTGTGAGATTCTTTCGTTTTCTTAATTCCTGAAGCTTTTGGTTAAATTCCATTATAATACTCTCGGTGAATAATTTTGAATTCATTATAGCAAAAAAGACATAAAAGCTCAAGCTAATTGGTAAAAAAGAAAGCTCGACTTAGTCGCTCTTCCCGTAGGGAACTAGCGACAACTAAATAAATCC
>JAZQYC010000042.1:0-12156 GCA_045633285.1 Clostridia bacterium
ACAGGTATTTACAACATATCAGCAACGCCAAAAAATCATTTCGTCCGTATTTATTATCGCCGTTATCATTCTTCTCAATGGAAAGCTTTTTGGTTATTCCAAGATTTGTTGACAAGCGAGTTCTTGGCAGTCTCGCACAAAACGTTCTTTCTCCATGCGCAACTATATTTCGAAAGGAAACTACAACCTCTAATATGTTTGCAAGCTCGTAATAAGTAATTCCATATTCTTTTGAAATAGCCTCCCTCTCTTTTTTCTTCATGTTTTTATAGAATATCGAAACACTTCCAAAAGTAATTGCTCTGATAAGCACCCAAAGAGGAACGTGACCATGCGCATCATAATTATGTTTAATATATTCCCTATATTTATTTGACCCCGCATTTAAAGCATCATCAATGGTTTTGTTACACTCATCTATTAATCTCGTCACCGCAACCGTTGAGTTCTTGCTTTTTTCGAAGCACTCCTCGCTTAAATATACTTTTTCATCGACCCCATGGCATTTGCTAAATTCATGGGCAATTAAAGCTTTTATTTGCGTTTCTATTATTGAAGTATATCGATATATAATTATTCTCAAATTCTTATCAAAAGTGTATAAAGAACAAATATCCTCAAATTTTGTGCGTTTAAAAGATCCGTCTTTCTCCTTGAATATTGATGCATATCCATTGATTAAATTATAATACCCCTCATATTTAAGAGTTTCTATGGCTTTTGTTTCATCTTCAACCCAAAGACCCTTTTGTCTTAGCTTTTCTATTTGCTGATCGTAAGTAAAAAATCCCTTCATGTTTTTTCCTTGTGTAAAAAAATAGGAAGCTCCATAAATGAAACTCCCTGCAGACCTCAGCCGTCTGAGGTTCTTTCCGTACACATAATGTATCACAAAACGTTAACACTGTCAACTATTTTTTCAATTTTTTATACGTCGCTTACTTTTTTTAAAAACAAAAGAGGGCTATTAAAAACCCTCTTTTATCAGTCTCCCTTTACACTAGGAGATCTGTCCGTAGGGCATAGCCCGTTAATATTTTTACTCTTGTTTTTTTAAATTATTCATAGAATTTTAAATTTTTATTTCCTCATAATAATAAATTCTGTGCTTTTTTCGTTTACAAAACCAAATATTTGTGCTAAAATACTTTACACAATGGCGATGAAGAAAAGGGCGCGCTCGAGATTTAGTCTTGCAGAGAGATGGCGGTTGGTGCAAGCCATAGACGATGCGACGCGTTTGTAGTTTCCGAGCTGGAGGGAAGAAAGCCGAGGCAAGTAGAACCCTTCCGTGATTGCTACGTTAGTGCATAGGAGTTGTCAGACTCTAAAGTGGCGATTTTTTCGCAATTTGAGTGGTACCGCGGGTCAAAAGTGCTCGTCTCAAAGGCTAAGACTTTGGGACGATTTTTTTATCCCAAGAGGAGTTTATTATGGAAAACAACAAAGAGCTTAACCAGAAAATCAAGGAAATGGCAAGGCGTATTCGCGAGCTTCGTGAGATCGAGGGTCTTACTCCCCTGCAAATGGCGGAAAAGACCGACGTCACGGAAGAAGAGTATCTTGCTTGCGAAAAGGGCGAAAGAGACCTTAACTTCGCTTTTATTTACCGTTGCGCAAACGCTCTCAGTGTAAACGTTACCGAGATCATCGAGGGATATACTCCCAAGCTCAAGGGCTACACCGTGACCCGTTACGGCGCAGGTCAAGAGACCGCAAAAGCTCACGGAATGACCTACTATAACCTTGCTTACGCTTTCAAAAACCGTATTGCTGAGCCTCTTTTCGTTCGTAGCGAATACAGAGAGGACGCTCAGCATTCCGAGATAGAATGCACTACTCACGCAGGACAGGAGTGCGATATCGTAATCGACGGTAATCTTCTCGTTCAGATAGGCAATCACAAGGAGGTTTTAGGTCCTGGAGACTCTATCTACTACGATAGTGATACTCCCCACGGAATGATAGCAACAGGCGGTCGCGACTGCACCTTCTACGCTATAGTTTTAAACCCCACGGGAGAGCCTATTCCCGAGCTTGCTCACGGAAAGACGATAACTGCTACCAAGAAAGAAAGGGTTATCGACAGCAAGAAGCGTATATATCACGACTACTTTGACATCGAGGAAAACGAGAACGGCACGCCCACCTCTATCAAATTCAAAAACACGGATAAATTCAACTTTGCATTTGATCTCGTGGATCGCTTAGCTGAGCGTGAGCCCAAAAAGCTCGCAATGCTCCATATATCCAAGGACAAAACGGAGAGAAGATTCTCCTTTTCGGATATCAAAAAGGAGTCCAACCGCGCGGCTAACTATTTCAAGTCCCTCGGCATCAAAAAGGGCGACAAGGTAATGCTCGTACTCAAGCGTCACTACCAATTCTGGTTTGCAATGATCGGTCTTAATAAGCTCGGAGCAGTAGCTATTCCTGCTACCAATCAGCTTCAGATACACGATTTTGAGTACAGATTCAAGGCAGCCGGCGTCAAGGCTATCGTTTGTACGGGAGACGGAGATACCGCCGAGCAGGCAGAGATAGCGTCAAAGGAATGCCCCTCCGTTGAGCTCAAAATAATGGTCAACGGAACTAGAGAGGGCTGGCGCAATTTCGACGAGGAGTATTCCCTGTTCAGCACTCATTTCAAAAGAACTGAGGATTCTCCCTGTGGTGACGATCTTCTCTTGATGTTCTTCACCTCGGGAACGAGCGGTTATCCAAAGATCGCCGCACACAATCACAAATATCCTCTCGGACATTTCCATACCGCAAAGTATTGGCACAACGTAGACCCCGACGGATTGCATTTCACTATCTGGAATACAGGCTGGACAAAATCTATGTGGGGCAAGCTCTACGGTCAATGGCTCGCTGAGGGCGCGATCTTCGTATACGATTTCGATAGATTCGACGCAGGAGACATTCTTCCGATGTTCGCAAAGCACAACATCACCACCTTCTGCGCTCCCCCAACTATGCTCAGAATGCTTATCAAGCAAGATATATCCCATTACGATCTGTCCTCTGTAAAGCATATGACCACGGCAGGCGAGGCTCTTAACCCCGAGGTTTATAACAAGTTCAAGGAAGCAACCGGTCTTGAGATCATGGAGGGCTTCGGTCAGACCGAGTCCACTATGATAATCGGAAATCTCGTTGGCTCAAACCACAAGATCGGATCAATGGGTAAACCAGCTCCTATCTACAACGTAATGCTCGTAGACGAAAATGGAAACCCCGTAGCAGACGGAGAGACGGGAGAGATCGTAGTCAAGATATCGGACGGAGCGCCCTGCGGACTTTTCGTTGGATACTACGGAGACGAGGAAAAGACCAAGGAGGTTTGGCACGACGGATATTATCACACGGGCGATACCGCTTGGCGTGACGAGGACGGATTCTATTGGTACGTAGGAAGAGTAGACGACGTTATCAAGTCCTCGGGATACAGAATCGGACCTTTTGAGATCGAGAGCGTTATCATGGAGCTTCCCTACGTTCTTGAATGCGGAGTATCCGCAGAGCCCGATGAGGTAAGAGGTCAGGTCGTAAAAGCAAGCATAGTTCTCGTCAAAGGAACAGAGCCCACCGAGGAGCTCAAAAAAGAGATTCAGGCGTACGTCAAGGCAAAGACCGCTCCGTACAAATATCCCCGAATCGTCGTATTCCGTGACGAGCTACCAAAGACCGTCAGCGGAAAGATACAGAGAAATAAACTGTAAAAGCAAAAACAAAAAGAGTGTTTTCTAAGTGAAAACACGCTTTTTTTGAATTATTCAAGTTAAACTCCTTGGGCGCTAATAGCCTCCTCGTTATCCTCTTGCTAAGGTAAACTTGAAGTGCTCGGGCTCGCCCTCGGTCGAATAGGTAAGCTTGACGTAGTACGTGCCTCTCGATAAGCTCGTTCCCGTTACGTCACGGCCACTTGAATTGACTATCTGCGCAGTAAGCCCAGCCGTCGTCGTGGTCAGATTGTACTTGCCCGTGCTTGCTCCACTCCAACCGCCTACGGTGAACGTAAACCAAGCCTCCTTCTGCTTGTCGATATTCTGGACTGTGATCTCTTTGCCTATGATATCGTTTTCGATAGTTACCGCGGTTGACGTCGAACTACCCTCTGCCCAGGTACTAACGTCGTACGTTCTCGTATCGGACTGACCCCAGCTTCCGTCGGGCTGTTCGTCCCAATAATATATACAACGCGAATATCCTACCGATCCGTGCGCAGGAACGTATTTTCCCGTTGCGGAGTCCTTTTTAAAGGTGACTCTGTTGACGGGATAGATATAGGTGGTCTCGTTATAAAATTCACTCTCGGGAATAATGAAATTACCGTTTTCGTCCACGGCGTCTATATCTACTCGGGTCGTAAATAGCTCGTATCCGGGATCACCGCTCGTGAACTTGATAATTATAGTAAGGTCGTTTATCTGATCAAGACCGAGAAGTTCTCTGAGCTGAGCACCCTCCTCGCCTACGTCGTCTGCTGCAAGCTCGTTGACCGAAACGAACCAACCACCGTCGTTATCTCTCGTTTCAAATATCTCGTCAAGCACGGTCTGATTGGGAGTATTGAGCATTTTGGTAAGCTCTTCGGCAAATCTTTCGGTAACTACGATCTCGCCGGCGACCATTTCCTCGTCGCCCTCGATATACTCAAAGGGTGAAAGAGTAATATTTGCTCCGCCCGTAGCGTCCTCGGGTGGATCTGCGCTGTATACCCAGGAAGCAGATACTCCGCCGACTGCAAAGACTATCACGAGAAGTGTCAAGAGTATAGTTGTGCGAATGCTTCTACTTGACATCTTTTTTCTCCGTGCTTGCCTTGCTTACCGTTACCTTTGCGCAGGAATTGCACGTAGGATTTTGAACCACGTTCACAGAAACAGGAACGTAAACCGGTCTTTCGATAATTCTCTCGATAACGTTTGAGCTATTTTGCATGATAATAGGTCTTACCATGACTCCACGAACGTAGGGAGAGTTCGCAGGCTGACGCTTCGGAACGTACGAACCAAAATTCTTGATAGGATCGATCTCTTCGGGAATAGCCTTTCCGTCACCGTCTATAAGACCCATTGCAACAAGCCTGAGATATTTTTCTTTTTTGGTCTTTTTTTCTGCGATAGGAGTAGCAATAATTGCAACAAGCACGAGAATTACACACAAATATCCAGCCGGTGACTGCATAAACATCACGAAGCTACCTATAAAGGGTATTCGAGAGCCACCGTATATTCCCCTCATTTGCTTGTACAAAACAGGGAAACGATCCGAAATATTATTGGCGTCACCCTGTAAAAGAAATTGTCTCTCGTCGGGATGCTTGAGGCTTGGCTCTTCGATAGCAACGATTCTATGAATAACCGATATTCCGTCTACCTCGTAGACTACGATATCGTTTACCTTGAGCTCGCTCTCGCTCGGGAGCTGATTGACGAATATCAGATCGAACATCTGTATCTGATCGGTCACCTCGCCCTCGTCGAGATATTTGTGATTTTCGTGGATCTTGGACATACTGTCACTCTGAACAACGCTCATTGAGGGAACGGGCCCAACGGGCTTACCCTCGCCAAGCGTGACCGCAAGTGAAAAGCCAAAAGCAACGAACATTACGGCGCAACTCAAAATGAGCACGACCTTATCCACGATCTTCCCTGCGAGGGAAGCCTTGTGAGCCTGCTCCTTTTGATATTCTAATTTAATTTTTTCGTCGTTTAATCCCGCCCTTATGACCTTGTTTGTAAGTCTAACGAGCACCACGAGACCAACCGTGAATATCCCAGTCAAGAGGATATACACTATGAAGCTGAGAATGAAACGATACGTTAAAAACTGCGCCATATCCCTTTAAATGCCAAACTATCCCACGCGCGAGCATGGGATAGCTATTTCGTTTGCTATATTTACGCTACCTTTGCAGGATCGTTAGTTACGTGTAATCTCAGAGAGATTCTCTGGTTGTTTCCAAACGCCTCAATGAGCGCGTTGTACGTCTCGATGCTGGGAAGAGAAAGCGTTCCGTTAAAAACGATAAGGTCGGAAATCTGGGTGATAGGAAGAGTAGCTACGAAGTTGTTACCCTCCTTTTCCCATTTGATCTGACCCTCGGTAGGAGTCTCGTTATACTTAACGATGGTGACGTATTTAGACTTGTTATATTTGATATTAAATACGTCTGCCGTAGCTGCGCCGGAAGGTCCGTTTCCATCGGGATCCATCTCGAACTGAGGCATTCCGTTCTCAATATCAAGGTAAGCGTAGGTGGTGAAGCAGTTTTCCTTTACGTCGTCACCTGCGTTGAACGAGGGAGTAAACCTAATCTTAAGAGCGGGCGTATTTCCCGTCGTGTACTCTACGTTAAGCACTGCAGTGTAATCGGTCTCGCTTGCAGGATCGATAGTGAATCTGCTGATATTCGAGTCTACGGTATAGCTACCCTCAACACCCTCGGTTGAGTCGTCAGAAAGGAATATAACCTTGGACGAATGAGTAGACATCGTGGTCGTGGTAGGATATACCCACGAAGCGTACACGCCACCAATGGTAGCGATGAGAAGTATTGCAACGAGCAAACTAAATCTTTTCATTTTATTTCTCCTTTTTCTCTACCTACGGTAGAGACTGTTGTAAGATTATTTTACCATTTTTATACGCAATGTCAAGCGTTTTTCAAATATTTTTTTCTAACGTTTTTCATTATGGTGCTTTTTTGAGGTTTTATTGCAAAAAAAATAAGGTGGCGTATCGATTTTCTCGCTACGTCACCTCGTTTTTTGTCGCGTTATGCCGTCTCTATGCTATTTGCGTCGTGAAGCTTGAGCTTCTCGACTGCCTGCTCACGCATCTTGTATTTGAGGATCTTTCCTGCCGCGTTCATCGGGAAACTATCTACGAAATCCACGTATCTTGGCGTTTTGTGCTTAGCCATGTGCGTATATACGTATTCCTTGAGCTCCTCTTCAGTCATGGTCTCCCCCTCTTTGAGGATAACGCAAGCCATTATCTCCTCACCATACGCTTTGTCTGGAACGCCAATGACCTGTACGTCCGAGACCTTGGGGTGAGTATAAATAAAGTCCTCTATCTCCTTAGGATAAATGTTCTCTCCGCCACGAATGATCATATCCTTGATTCTTCCCGTTATCTTGTAATAGCCGTTAGAGTCTCTTCTTGCAAGATCTCCCGTGTGAAGCCAACCGTTCTCGTCTATTGCCGCCGCCGTTGCAGCAGGCATCTTATAGTATCCTTTCATTATGTTGTATCCACGGGCTACGAACTCACCGTCCACACCGTCGGGAAGATCCTTACCCGTCTCGGGATCGACGATCTTACACTCAACTCCAAATATAGCTCCACCTACCGTATTTACTCTTGCCTCGATAGAATCGGTGGTCTTGCTCATCGTACAAGCAGGAGAAGCCTCGGTCTGACCGTAGGTGATACAGATCTCGTCCATATGCATCTTGGAGATTACCTCCTCCATGACCTTGATAGGACAAGGACTGCCTGCCATAATACCCGTTCTCATATGAGAAAAATCGGTCTTTTCAAAGTCAGGGTGTGAAAGCATAGCTATAAACATCGTGGGCACTCCGTGGAACGCCGTGATCTGCTCTCTATTTATGCAATCAAGTCCCTTTTTGGGAGAAAAAGCAGGAATAGGACACATAGTTGCGCCATGCGTCATGCTCGCCGTCATTGCAAGCACCATTCCGAAGCAATGGAACATGGGCACTTGTATCATCATTTTATCCGCAGTCGAAAGGTCCATACAGTCACCTATTGCCTTACCGTTGTTGACTACGTTGTAGTGGGTAAGCATAACGCCCTTGGGAAATCCCGTCGTACCCGAGGTGTACTGCATATTACAAACGTCATTCTTGTTGATAGCGCTTGCTCTTCTATAAACCTCTTCTACGGGGACTTTGTCCGCCAGGCTCATAGCGTCGTCAAAGGTATAACAGCCCGGCTGACGGGATTCTACCGTAATTACGTTTCTGAGGAAAGGAAGGCGGGCTGAGTGCAAGGTCTTTGCCTCTCCGTTTTCCTTAAGCTCGGGACAAAGCTCGTTCATAATAGCTATATAGTCCGAATCCTTATATCCGTCTACCATAACGAGAGTATGAGTATCGGACTGACGGAGCAGATATTCTGCCTCGTGTATCTTATACGCCGTATTTACCGTAACCAGAACCGCGCCGATCTTGGTCGTTGCCCAAAAGGTTATATACCAGGCAGGCACGTTGGTCGCCCAGATAGCCACGTGATCACCCTGCTTGACGCCAAGAGCTATGAGCGCTCTTGCAAATCTATCAACGTCGTCACGGAACTCTGAGTAAGTTCTCGTATAATCGAGAGTGGTGTAGCGGAACGCGTACTGATCGGGAAACTCCTCTACCATTCTATCAAGCACCTGAGGGAAAGTAAGGTCAATGAAATGCTCCTTGGGCCAAACGTATTTGCCCGTCTTGCGGTTATTGTCCTGAAGTCTTCCTCTATTATCGTCAAATGAAATAAACTTTTCCATATAATTAGCAAAATGCGGAAATACTACTCCTGCGTCACAAAGATAGGGAGCGTATTTTTTGAGCCACTCGAGAGAAACGTATCCCTCGTAATTCACCGAAGCAAGAGCTCTCATCATTCCGTCTACCGGAACGTCACCCTCACCCATAAGCTTGTATTCTACCTTTCCGTCTTTGATCACCGAATCCTTAACGTGAGTATATTTGATATATGCGCCGAGATTCTCTACCGTTTTGTCGGGGGTCTCTCCAAAATATCTGAACGGATGGTGAACGTCCCACAAAGCTCCTACGTTGTCGCTCTTGACTCCGTTTAAGAGCCTCGCAAGTCTCTTGGTGTCAGCGTATACGCCGTTGGTCTCAACGAGGAGGGTAACGCCTGCTTTTTCTGCGTAGGGCATAAGCTCGCATAGCGTCTCCAAAACGAGCTGATCGTCCACCTCTCCCTTGGGCTCTGCGGTCTCGTCTCCAAGAATACGGATATAGGGAGCGGATAGCTTGACTGCAAGATCGATATACTTTTTGATCTCAGAGATATTCTCTTCCTTTTTATCAGCGTAGCATAGCGCGCACCCCGAGGAAATACAAGGGATCTCGATATTACGCTTTTTAAGATCAAGGGCGGTAGCTTCGATCTCGCTTAGAGAGAAAACGTTGCCCTTGAGTGAAAACATATTTCCACCAAGTCCTCTGATCTCAACGCCCGAGAAACCAAGGTCCTTTGCCATCGTACATATCTCCGACCAATCAAAATCGGGACAGCCTAGGGTAGAAAAAGCAATTTTCATATAATATATCCTCCAAAAAACAAAAAAGCTTCCGTCTCGCTTAGAGACGAAAGCTATACTTCCGTGGTACCACTCTAATTGACGCCAAAGCGCCCGCTCGACCGTCTTCAACGGCTTATCCCGTATCGTGGGCTACCGTCCTCCTCTACTCGATATCTTTCGGGAGGCCACTCCAAGGTGAGTTAAGCTTGCTTTCGTCTCCGTCTTGCACCGACCGACGGCTCTCTGTAGACTATGACAACCTTATGTCCTCTTCATAGTGTTGTGGCAATTTTAGCAAAATTTACCGACCTTGTCAAACACTTTATCAAGGTTTTTGCCACTTTTTTGTAAAATTTCTTATTTTCCTTCTATTTTTTTCTGTCTTCTGACTAGCGTAAACCACAAAATAACTATGATTTGACACACCGCGCATACGATAAACAAAAACCACAGACTGATTCCTGCAAATAGCAATACCGACAGATATATCGAAAGCCCGAGCGTCCATAGAAGCGCGGACACCGAGACCTCTCTTGCAGTCACTCCAAACCATACGCTTGAAAAGATAACGCAGAGAATGCTCATTATAGGCAAAGCGTAAATGTAGGCTATCCAAACCTTCTCGTCCACGACGAAGGTGGAGACCAAACGCTCCGCAAGAAGAGAGCAAAGAATAGCTCCTATGCACGAAATGATAGTGATAATGATCCTATTACCAAGCTTGATCACCTTATCTGGCGTTTTGCTTCCGATAAGCTCGTCCACCGTCACCCCGAAAAAGTCCGCTACCATACGAAAGGTCACGATATCGGGAAGCACGTCACCGCACTCCCACTTGGATATCGACTTATCCGAATAGTTAAGCTTCTCGGCAAGCCCTGCCTGCGTAAGTCTCTTGGATCTTCTGAGCTTAGTGAGGTTTTTTGAAAAATTTTTCTTAATTTCTTGTTCTGTCATATAATTATTTTACCATTTTTTTGCCCTAAAGTCAACGAAAACGCCTAACTCTCACGCCGTGAGAGTGTCGATTTTTGCATTAGAGTTGACTTTTTTACGTTCTACAAAATTAACACCCGTTGAGGTTTTTTTATTTAGAATTTGGGAGTATAATCTTTTTATCAATATTTCGAGGTTCATTATGCCTGACTTTATCATTTCAACCGAATCAACCTGCGATCTCTCGTCTGAATCGCTTAAAAGACTTAACGTAGAGTCTATCGCTATGGAATACGCCGTAAAGGACGAGATCTACGGCGGTGATACGAATAGAGAGCTTAGCTCGTCCGACTTTTATTCTCGTATGAGAGTGGGCGACAAGACCCGTACTTCTATGATCAACGAGGAAAGAGCGAGAGACTTTTTGAAAGAGCTTTTATCCTCGGGCAAGGACGTTTTGCATATAAGCTTTGCAAGCGCTTGTAGCGGAACGTATAACTCGTTCAAAAGGGTAGCAGACGAGCTTAACAAGAAAAGCGAGAACAAGGTCTACGTCGTAGACAGCAGATGCGAATGCACAGGTCAGGGACTTCTCGTAAGGCTCTGCTCTGAAAGGAGAAAAAGCGGAGCTACTATCCTTGAAACGCTTGAATACGCCGAGGATATACTGCATAGAATAGTACTACTTTTCACCGTGGACAATCTCAAATATCTCGAGGCCGGCGGAAGAGTCAAAAAAAGCACGGCGACGATTGGAAACGTTCTGAACATAAAGCCCGTTCTCTACGTGAACGAGGATGGATATCTTACTCCCGGCTCTAAGGTCATCAGCAGAAAGGCTTCTCTTTCTAAGCTCGCAAAGCTCACCGTAGATAAGTTCAGCGGAGAATCGCCCTACGTCTACGTAAGCCACGCTGACTGTGAGGCGGACGCAAACCTCGTTGCCTCAAGGCTTGCAACCGCTATCCCACAAGCTCAGATAATGATGGAATCCATAGGACCGGTGATCGGATCGCATTCAGGTCCTGGTACGATAGCAATATTTTTCGTAGGAAGAGACAGAGTATTTTGATCTCACCGTTGACAACAATCTTTTGGTGTGATAATATTAGTATATATTAACTAAGGAGTAGTAATTTATGAGAAATAAATCACTCGTTATACTCACGCTGTGCATAATTCTCGCTTTTTCCGTTTTCCTTTCTGCTTGCGGATCGGGCAATATTACGGATGCAAGAGAGGTCAACATGCTTGACGTTCTTGCAGAAGAACCGGCAGATTCTCTTTCCTTTTCGTCATTTGAGTCTCTAACGCTTGTCGGAGACTTTGTAAGTGGCGCAGGAAACTTTTTCTATTGCAAAAAGGTCGAGGAGACTTCGACGACCTACACGTTCTACGACGTAAGAACGCTCTCTATCGTAAAGTCCTACGTTGACACCGATGGAGAGACGGATTACGATTTCGTATCGGCAGGCTTTTTCTCAGGCGCTGACTTTTTCACTATACTTTGTGAAAAGGACGGAGCTTTTTTGACTAGCCTTATATATAAAGACGGCACGGAGATTGCCTCAAAGGACAAGGAAGCAACCGTTTCCATATCGGATAAGCTCTTTGATGCTTACGGACTTTTCACATTCGCAGACACCGCTTACAAGCAGACAGCAACGGGCGTTACCCTCGTTCGTGAGAACGGTCAGGGCTTCACGACTTTTAGCGACGACAGCGTGCTCTTTTGCGGAGACAAATATTTTTGGGTAGATTTCACACCGTCGTATTATTCTATCAGTCATATAGTTGCCTACGACAGCTCTCTAAATCCCGTCACGGAGTACAAATTCCCAAGCTACGCAACCAACAGCTCGGTATTTCCCCTTGCAAACGACAGAACGCTTGTTCAATACCTCGTTGAGGTAGAC
>JAZQYC010000043.1:0-1577 GCA_045633285.1 Clostridia bacterium
TATTCGACTTCTTTTTAGTGATTTATATATTAGTATTTTTAACTACAATTACTTGATTAGATCGTCAAAAAGCTTGAGGTTATCATAGCAAGGCACAAGAGCGCCCGATTCGCATTTTTTGATGATCTCAACTATTTTATCGTTTATTGGAGTAGGTACGTTGCCCTTTTTGCCCCACTTACATATAACGCCGTTTATTGCGTCAACCTCACAAGGCTTACCCTTTTTGATATCCTGAAGCATTGATGGCTCGATTCCCCTATGCTTTTTCATTGCAATAGGAATAAGCATGGTAGCTATCGCCCTCTTGAGAGAGCCTTTATAATAGAACAGCTTAGTGATATTCTTTCCTTGAACTGGAGCAAACTCGATTCCAGCAGAATGACCTACGTCTATACACTCCTTCATACAGCGAATAGCGACCTTTCTTGCCTCTCTATTTTCGGAAACGCTTCCAAACGTTCCCCCAACTACCGTTCCAAGACCGGAAAAGGTAGCGTTTATCAAAAGCTTCGACCAACGAGCTCCAAGAAGATTAGGCTCTTCGTGCACGGGACACATAAGCTCGAGAATATTCTTGACCATTTCGTACTGCTCGTCCGATATACCCTCCATTTTGCCCATATGGTAGGAAAGACTATCGGGCTCACTCGTAAGCATACATACTCCAGGCTCAACCATTGTTGCTCCCCATTCTACGACGCACCCCATCGTTCTGTCCGCGCCAACGATCTCAGCGATTTCAGGCTCAGGCAAGCCGTTTTGAAGAGTAACGATCACACCGCTGTCAGAAAGATACTCCTTGAGCATAGTAACCACTTCTTTATTCTGAAGCTGTTTCGTCATAAGAAAAATAACGTCATACTTTCCGCTCATCTGGTCGGGAGTAATAGCTTTTACGGGAACGGTCATCTCTACCTCACCCGTGATCCTCGCGCCATTTTCAATAAGCGCATTAACGTGATTTTTATTTCTGTTGATCAGCTCGATCTTTCCACCGTTTTTGGTAACGTAAGCGCCAAGAATAGTACCAAGCGAGCCTGCCCCGTATATTGCATATTTCATAAGTCACCTCGTGAATTTAATATAGATATATTAACACATATATCAACTTAAATCAACCTAAGATCATTAATTATAAATAAATAATGAAAAAGTAAAAATTATATATTTTTAAAAAAATATTGCACAATAGCATTGTGTATGATATAATAATGAAAAATTCTCGGAGGAAAAAATATGTGGAACGGCAAAAATAAAGCTCTGACTTTCAGCTTCGACGACGGAGTACTTCAGGACGAAAGAGCTATCGAGATACTCGACAAATATGGACTTAAGGCAACTTTTAATATAAACTCTTGTCTTCTTGGAAAAAAGGGTACCTTAAACCTCAAGAGAGGAGTAGTAAGCCACGATACGTTCAGTCCGGAAAAAATAGCTGGAATATACAAAAATCACGAGGTTGCCGTGCACACCCTCACCCACCCGAATCTTACCGAGCAAACCGACGAGGTTATCACCTTTCAGGTCGAATGCGACAGACATATTCTCGAAAGACTTACGGGAAAACCCGTCGT
>JAZQYC010000044.1:0-3160 GCA_045633285.1 Clostridia bacterium
CGCCGGCGCTAATTAAGCTGGCAGTATCCTCGACAGAGGACCTCTCTGCTTTCTTGACGTTTGATGAGTTTGAGACGCCGTCCAACCACGTTTTTTCTTACCTTGTAACATCGGCTAAGAACTTCACGACGAACGAGGAGGTAGTGGGATGAAAAAGAAGCTAACACTATTGATGGTAGTAGTGATGATGCTCGTTGTAGTAGTGGCATTTGCCGGTATTGCAAGCGCAGCTTCGATCACGACGAATCCCAACGTATACGTTGGAGACTACGCAAATCTGTATAGCGGAATGAAGAACGAAAGCAGTCTTCTTGCGCAGTACGGACCGGAAGCTCTGATCGTATTCGGTGAGGTACAGGAGATGACGGAGGACAAGGAGTTTGGTGTCGTAATATGGCCTGCAGGCGAAGAAATGACGGCAGAAAACGCACTCCCATTCCCTGCAAAGAGACATATTGCTAACGATAAGTTTGGTGTAGCAATTCCTGCAAAACAGCTCACGGAGCTTGGAACGAGCTGGAATGCATGCACTTACTTCGTAGATAAGCCGGCAAAGGGAGAGCAGGTATCTATCGGAGATATCAAGAAAGGAACTTCCACTGGCATGGCAATGAGCATGATATCAAACCTCGTAGCAGGACGTGACGGCATAATCACGTGGGACGAAGTAGACGGCACTAACGGCTACGACGTACAGATCAAATGGTCAAGCGATGCAGAGTGGACTGATCTTGAGGACGCAACCGAGGCAAAGTTCAACGTAACTAATTACCTCAAATCCTGTTCTACGGAATATCTTAAATCAAAGGACGGACAGTCACTTGATTTCCGTGTATCATCAAAGGTAGACGGCTCTGCAAATCTTTGGTCAAACGAAGTTAAAGCATTTTCTAAGAGCGCAGTTTCACCCGGATATGAATACGTGCTCAGAGTAGCAGAGAACGTAGACGATCTCATTGCGTATAACGGAACGAGCAATAACGCAAACGTAGAGAACTACACCGTACTCGTTAACGATATCGAGCTCGGAACGGTAGAATTCGAGGATCTTAAGACGAGAGACGACGCATATCATTTCATAATATCCGATCTCTTTTACGGTAACCTCAACGCACTCGGACACAAGATATCCTATACCTACAACAACACCGAGGTACATAGCTATACTAACAGTAGTGGTAAACAATTTCCTGCTGAATTCTGCGGACTCTTCTACAAGATCAGCGACTACACTAGAATACTTAACCTCAATCTTGACGTAAGCGGAACGGGTATAGTAAATACGATAAGCGGAAACGACGCATTCTATAGCATGCTTGCTTGGACCACTCAGGCAAACGTATACAGCAGTTACTTCAAGCTTAGATACACCTGTACTTCAACGTCGGCAACGGCTAAGTCAAGAACAGCGCTAGCAATGAAAACAGCAGGCGCATCGACATCAGCAGAGCTATCAGCAGTATACGAGAACTGTATCTTTGATATGGTAACGTACGACAAAAACGGTACTCCCCGTACGGCAGGATCAGCAGCAGACGCAGTACTCCATTGGAATACTACGGGAACTGCAACGCACATAGCATATAGAAACTGCTCGTACATAGCAAACACGGCAACGACCAGCAGATTTATGGTAAATGCAGCCTATCTGTACGATACCGTAATGTACGCAGACTTTGCTGCATTCAAGAGCGCATGGGATAGCACTCTTACAGACAAGCAGGGATATATTGACGGTGGATTCAATATCGTAAATAATAATACACTTGAGTTCCACGGCACGCAGTTGACTGGAATACCCTATGAAGCACCTGTCATCACTCTTTCAGACGACAACGTAGTCAGCTGGGACGAGGTAGAGGGCGCAACTGGATACAAGCTTCAGGGCTCGTGGGACGGTGTTTCCTTTGATCTTGGAACAACGGATACGAATAGCTGGGACGTAAATGCATATCTTAAGTCACAGACTACCGAACAGCTTCAGGCAAACGAGGGTAAGATACTTAGGCTAAGCGTAACCGCAACGGGAGCAAGACCTGATAGCATTGCATCAACGATCAATCCCTTGGGAAGTGAAAACAACGGGGATAATAACTACGTTTTGAGAGTAGCTACGAACGAAGAAGAGTTCAAAACCAAAGCAGCAAAAACGGGAGAGCACGCGTATATCGTAATAACCGAAGACTTGAATTTTGGTACTAACGTTCCTAATAAACAAGTAACCGCAAGCACGTATTGGTCTATAGTAGGAGCAACCTGTGCTCATTCTATTAACGGAATGGGACACAAGATTACCTACGCATACGATGACTCAACGAACGGAGTAGCATCAACGGGTGACTACAAATACGTAGGATCGCTGTTTAATTCATATGGATTAAGCACTACTAATACCAGAATGTGGGATCTTACGATAGATGCAACCATCAATACCGTTAGAACTGACGACGGAGTCAGAGTAAACGTGCTTGGCAGATATCTCCAGGCAGATATTTACAGATGCTATTTCAAGATGAGAACCTCAATGCCTAACTATACCTGTACCGCAAGCTTGAGAGCAAGAGTAGCGATAGCAGACCAAATGAATGGTGATGAGGCAGGACGAAACACGACGAGATTCAATAACTGCGTATTTGATGTGTTGACGACTCAAAAGAACGGAGCAGTAGTTAAGAGTGGAGCGTACAGAAGCGATGGTATAGCGTTGAGTAATTCTGGTAATACGAACGCTATAACAAACTGTGCGTTCATAATGAACCAGGACGTAAATAGAGTTGCGTGGTGCGTATACAATAGCGATGGCTCATCAGATACCAACATAGATATTACCGACTCGTACTTCTACAAAGACTTCGACACATTTATCGCAGGACAGACATGGAACGGAGCAACTAAGAACAGCTATGAAGAGGCAGGATTTGCACTTAGCCAGGACGGAACTACTTTGACAAAAGACGGAAAGACTATCTATACCGTAGTGGCAGAGTAAAAAAAACAAATATATCCTCCGTGGCGTGCACCACGGAGGATATAGGGAAAATCGAATCGAATAAATCAACCTAAACTTATATTATAAGGAGAAAATGATGAAAAATTACGTAAAAGCAGAGCTTCAAATAGTCTCATTTGTCTCAAACAAAGCGCTTGCAAGCGTCAGCTT
>JAZQYC010000045.1:0-3966 GCA_045633285.1 Clostridia bacterium
GCGGATTCATATCAAGAGCAATGCCGTCAGGAGCAAGCTATTATATGGCGCACCCAGTGAAGATGGAAGCCCTGCAAGACACAATAGTCAAAATCAGGAATGAGAGAGGGGGACTGCGCATCATGCAAGGTGACAAGCAGGAAAAAAGTATCGAGGAGCGTATAACCAATATATTTATAAGCATAGGTATACCTGCCCACATCAAGGGCTATCAATTTCTAAGAGAAGCAGTCAAGCTCGCAGTCGAAAAGCCCGATATAATAAACTCTATCACAAAAGGTCTATATCCTGCAATAGCCGATAGCTACAAGACGACCCCCTCCAAGGTAGAGCGAGCTATCCGCCACGCAATAGAGGTCGCCTGGAATAAAGGCAGAATAGAAAACATAAACAACCTCTTCGGTATCAAGGTCTACACTGCAAACGACAAGCCCACTAACGGCGAGTTCATCGCTCTCGTTGCAGATAAAATGCTGATAGAAAATATGTAAAAACCAAATCGCAACCCTATCAGCAACCTTTATTTGCAACGGAGCGTCGGCTCGTTATGCGTGATGCGTCAGCGTCAATTCATTAAAAAAACATAAAGAGCTTTCCCTATATAGAGAAGGCTCTTTTTAGATTCTATGGTGAGCGTAGCGAACGATAGAAAGTCATTCTGGAGCGAAGCGATAGAATCCATAATAGACTCTATCGTAAGCGTTGCTTACTCCAGAGTGACCGTTGTGTGGTAGTCATTCTGATTTATAATCCACGTAGTCATTCTGGAAGGAGCGAAGCGAACGATAGAATCTAATGACTGTAGAATCCAAAATGCTTTATTGATTTTATCAAAAAGTGGTATAAACGTGCCCTTAATTGCGAAAATTCAAAATAAACCTACAAATTATTTGACTTGATTTGGATTTCGGGCTATAATGTATAAGACAAAATTTGTAAAAATTTTAAAAATTTATTAAATTTTATATGGAGGACATCAAAATGTCAAAAGTAACTAAAGTTGCAATTAACGGTTTCGGACGTATCGGTCGTCTTGCTTTCAGACAGATGTTCGGCGCTGAGGGTTACGAGGTTGTTGCTATCAACGATCTTACCAGCCCCGAGATGCTCGCACACCTTCTCAAGTACGACACCATGCAGGGTAACTACGTAGCTGCAGGTCACACTGTTGAGTCTACCGAGGATTCTATCATCGTAGACGGCAAGGAGATCAAGATCTCCGCTGAGAAGAACGCTGCTGATTGCCCCTGGGCTAAGTACGACGTAGACGTTGTTCTTGAGTGTACCGGTTTCTACACCAGCAAGGAAAAGGCTTCTGCTCACATCACCGCTGGCGCTAAGAAGGTAGTTATTTCTGCTCCTGCAGGTAACGATCTCCCCACCATCGTATACAACGTTAACCACACCAAGCTCACCGCTGAGGACAAGATCATTTCCGCTGCTTCCTGTACCACCAACTGTCTTGCTCCTATGGCTAAGGCTCTTAACGATTACGCTCCCATTCAGTCTGGTATCATGACCACCGTACACGCTTACACCGGTGATCAGATGATCCTTGACGGTCCCCAGAGAAAGGGTGACAAGAGACGTTCACGCGCAGGCGCTATGAACATCGTTCCTAACTCCACCGGCGCTGCTAAGGCTATCGGCCTCGTTATCCCTGAGCTCAACGGCAAGCTTATCGGTGCTGCTCAGCGTGTTCCTACCGCTACCGGTTCGACCACTATCCTTATCGCTGTTGTTAAGGGCAAGGACGTTACCAAAGAGGGTATCAACGCTGCTATGAAGGCACAGGCTACCGAGTCTTTCGGATACAACACCGACGAGATCGTATCCTCTGACGTTATCGGTATGAAGTTCGGTTCGCTCTTTGACGCAACCCAGACCATGGTTTCTAAGATCGACGAAGAGACCTATCAGGTACAGGTTGTTTCTTGGTACGACAACGAGAACTCCTACACCAGCCAGATGGTTCGTACCATCAAATACTTCTCCGAGATCTAATCTTGAGAAAAAATCAATCAAAACCGTTGCTTAACTGCAACGGTTTTTTTGTACGATAATTTCTTGTAGGGTATTGAACGTCAAAAGGTTTTGTGTTATAATAACATAATAAATCTTACGAGGATACGATTATGAAAAAAGTGCAAAAATCTATACACCCCGACGACGATCTGCATTACGCTCAAATGGGCTTGGATAGGACCAAGGTCGAGCCTTGGGAGGACGGATCTCGTGTGGACGGCTCAAAAGGCTCTTACGAGTGGTGGTATTTCGATTCTCATTACCCTGACGGCACAGTTCTCGTTATATTTTTCTTTTCAAAAATGCCTATCGACGTCAACGGCCCGATTAAACCGATTTCGACCATCGAGCTTACTTTGCCTGACGGAACGAAGTTCTCTGAAGAGGTCTACGCTACGATTTCCGAGAGCAGTTATTCCAAGCAAACCTGCGATGTCAAAATAGGCGAATGCTGGTGCAAGGGCGACTTAAAGCATTACGACGTGGTGTTTAAGGGCAAGACCATGAGCGCTCGTCTCTCGCTTGACGGCACGATCAGAGCGTGGCGTTCGCAGACAGGTAGCATATTTTTTGGGGACAAGGAAGAGCATTATTTTGCTTGGCTACCTGCAATCCCCGAGGGGCGTGCGACCTTGGACGCAGTTTACGGCGACGGCAAGGAGATTCACCTCGAGGGGTCGGGATACCACGATCACAATTGGGGTAATATCTCTATGATGAAGCTTATGCACCATTGGTATTGGGGTAGAGCAAAGATCGGAGATTACAAGGTGATCTCGTCTTGGATAACGGCAGGCAAGAAATACGGTTATAAGGATCACGACGTATTCATGATAGCAAAAAACGGTGAGATCATTGGGGATAATTCAAACCATACCCTGAAATTTATGCCCGAGGATAGATACGTTGACGAGTACACGGGTAAGCCCGTCTACAACAAGGTGATCTACGAGTACACGGCGGAATCAGGAGATCTTTATCGAATCACGTACAACAGGAAAGGCGACATCAACAAGACCCGATTCGTAGACGTATTGCCAAAGCCCCTCGGCTTGCTTGCAAAGCTTATTGGCTTTGACGGTGGATATCTACGCTTCGAGGGCACGGCAACGATAGAAAGGATAGTAAACTCCACTATCGTTGAAAAGGTTTCAGACCCAGCCGTGTGGGAGCTGATGTACTTCGGCAAATCCTGCGCCGACGAAAAATATCGTTCCAAAAGTTAAATAGTTTAAGTGAGTAGTCAGTTCAAAACAATAAATGAAACATTTTGGTCGGGAAAGTGTAAAAAAATAAGGTTTTTGGGAAAATTGCAACGTATATTCTATACGAATAACCTAAGAAGGAGAATTGGAATGACTGCACAAGATATTAAGAGCAGGTTGGAGAATTACAACCAATGTGAAACAGAGCGTTCATTTGTCATGGGACAATCTATGGCTTACGACAATGCATAAATCACTGTTGTGAGACTAGATAGTTCCAACAAATACACAGGAATGGATTCTATGGGAAAGATGTGGAGCGTTATCTTTGAGCAAAAGAAAAGCTTTTTATCGTTGCTTGGATATAGAGCGTTAAGGGGTGTATTTGATATTAAGGTTACACCAATAACTCGAGAATCTATAAAAGGATATTATGGTTTGAGAATTTACGGCATAAAGAAAGAGCCAGATATTACAATCTAAAAAACATCTTGGATTTTATTTTAATTGAGGAGCACACAAGCCTACGTAATAGAAGAGCCTGCTGCGTAGGTCTTTATGGTATTTAACTCTTGATAACAGCTTATGTAAGTCCATTTTATTTGTGATGTTAAAATAGTTAATTAAGTTGGAGAATGTCATGGAATATACAAATTCAGAAATTAGGGAAATGGCTATTGACAAGGTATGCGGTGCAAATAGTGAAAAACGTTTGGAAATTTTTAATCACTATTTT
>JAZQYC010000046.1:0-1944 GCA_045633285.1 Clostridia bacterium
GAAGAGCACGGTTGTTGTTGTCACTCCCACGAGGACAAAAAAGAGGAGCATTCCTGCTGTTGTCACTCTCACGAGGAAGAGGAAGAAGGGTGTAGCTGTTGTGGCGTTGCAAAAAAGACAACGACTTGTAGCTGTTGCGGTACGAGCAAAAAGTCAAACGATGAATTCAAAATATGGATGATAATTGCCTTTTCTGCTATTTGTACCGTATTGAGTTATATAAATTTCTGGGGTGATACGACAGGAATATTGAGACTGCTTGATCCGGGTCTTATCGCAGTAGTTTTGTGCGGTTTTCCGATATTCAAGGGAGCAGTTATCAATCTCGTTAAGAAAAAGAAGATCACCTCCGCTCTTTTGATCTCAGTTGCGCTCACTGCGTCGCTCGTTATGGGCGTGCTGTATGGACTTGGTGCGCTTGTTGAGAGCGGTCACGGTCATCACGAGAATTATTTCTTCGTCGCAGCAGAAATTTCAGTCATTATGGCTATCGGCGAGGCTATCGAGGATATTACCACCAAAAAATCAAATTCTGCAATAGAAGCCTTGATGTCAATTGCTCCCGACACCGCACTCGTATTAAGAGGCGAGGAGTACGTTGAGGTCAACGTTTCCGAGATAAAAATAGGCGATATCGTTATGATCAAGCCTAATAGCAATATTTCGGTAGACGGCGAGATCGTATCAGGAGAAAGCACGGTCAATCAGGCTAATCTTACGGGAGAAAGCCTGCCCGTTGAGGTGAGCGTAGGTAGCACGGTAAGAGCGGGTACGCTGAACGTAGACGGAGCGCTCACAGTTAGAGTAACCTCTCTTGCGAAGGATAGTCTTGTTGCTAAGCTTGCCGAATACGTAAAAAACGCAGAGAAAAACAAATCTCCTACGGTGCAGGTGGCAAATCGTTGGGCTGGGTATATAGTTCCGGGCGCAATTATTTGTAGCTTCCTCGTGTTCTTGGTGTGCTGGCTTGGAATGAAGCTTGACGCCCTCGTCAGTATGGAGAGAGCTATCACCATTCTTGTGGTATTTTGTCCGTGCGCGCTTGGTCTGTCCGTTCCGACTGCGGTTGCAGCAGCCATTGGTTGCGGTAGCAAAAACGGTATTTTGATCAAGAGCGGAAGAGCAATTGAGCAAATGGCTGATATCAGCGTGATCGCTTTTGATAAAACGGGTACGCTTACCGAGGGCAAGGTCAGGGTCGTTAAGGTCGTTTCAACGAGCGATATCAACGAGACTGAGATAGTTAAGCTATCTGCATCAGTTGAATCGTCCTCGGAGCACCCTCTTGCAAAAGCTGTATGCGAATACGCTAAACAAAACGGTATAGAATTCGATCAGACCACAAGCGTCAGATCTCTCGTTGGAATGGGTGTATGCGCTACTACGAAAATGGGTGAGGTCGAGATAATAAGCGAAAAGCAAGCAAAAGTAAAGTACGGCTTCGATTGCAAAAAGTATTCAAATATCGGAACTACCTCGTGCGTCGTTTTGAATGGATCGATCGTCGGTTTTATCACCTTTGGTGATACGATCAGACAGGACTCGGCTGATACCGTAGCAGAGCTTCGTAATCTCGATATCAAAACCTGTATGCTCACGGGCGACTCAACGGGCGTAGCTGAAGATGTTGCAAAAGTCTCAGGCGTTGACGAGGTCTACGGAGAGCTTCTTCCTGAGGATAAGGCAAGAATCGTTGAGGAGAAAAAGGCTACGGGCGCTAAGGTTGCAATGATAGGCGACGGAGTGAACGATTCTATGGCTTTGTCTTCTGCCGATTGCTCGGTTGCCATGGGTATAATGGGTAACGACGTTGCAATAAGATCTGCTGACGTTGCGCTTATGACGGACGATATGGCAAAGATCCCGTTCTTAGTTAGACTTGCACGCAGAATGAAGGGCAAAATGCATTTCAATATAGCAATATCAATGACTATAAACGTTGTG
>JAZQYC010000047.1:0-4463 GCA_045633285.1 Clostridia bacterium
GAAAAGCGATATCGTACAGCTCGCTCACCACGGTCAGGGCGGTTGTAATAAGGACGTTTACGAGGCAATAGACGCAGATCTAAGGTTATGGCCCATTCCCTCATGGGTATGGAAAAAGCCTCAGTATAAGACCCCCGAGACCCGTAGCTGGTTCAACGTAGACGATGAGAATCCGGGAAGTAGTGATTTCGTAGCGTGCTTTTATGAGAAATATCCCGAAAATCACCGTAGCGTGGAGGATTGGAAAAACTGCGTAGATGCAATGAAAATAATACTTTAACGAATTATAAAAACAGACGGAAAGCATTGACTTTTCCGTCTGTTTTTCCATATAACCGTGCGGAACGTGGAAATTTTGAAAAAATACGTATATAATTTTTTAAAAAAAATTTCCTATAGGTGTTGACAAACGATCTACCCTATGTAATACTGAAAAAAAGAGTTTAAGGAGGAGAGGAGTTGAAAAAGCTGATCGTCGTTTTACTTGCGCTTGTTACGGCTTGTAGCTCTTTGCTTTTTCACGGCTGTGTGAGTTCCCCGAAAAAGGAAATAGCTCTTGAAATCACGGTAAGAAGAAAGCTCTTTTTAAGTGACGAGTGGATCGAGACCAAGCACGAGGCTTCAGTAGGAGAAAACGACAAGACCTATTATCTTTCGTACGATCTGTGCGAGGATATGGAGATACGAGCCGTTCTGAAAACAAACGAAAACGATTCTTATTCGCCTGCTCTTTTAGGTGAAAGTGATCCCGATTTGAGCAATTTAAGACCTGGTACGTATAATTTAGAGAGAGAGTACGAGGGGTACGGCAAAATAACCGTTAAGCTGAACGTTTTTGACACCCGACCCGAGGTTGAGCTTGATTGGGACGGAGGAGATCTATGTGTGGAATACGCCGTTGACGTCGCTGAGCACGAGGCGTTCTACGGTCGATTCGGTGAGGTAACTACGTGCTTTTTGTACGAGTACGACGGAGGCTGGCATTATCCTGAATTAGTCCTTAGCTACGGTGGTGAGGAGTTAGCGAGACTCACGGAGGACGATATTTCGCATTATATAGAATGGAATGATGAAGAAAGCATTATAATATCCGATAAAAATCCCGCAACGGATAGGGGAATATATTATGGCGTTCTGAGAATAGACAGCGATATTTTTGAGGGCGAGAACAAGGGCAAATTCAGAGACGTCGTTAAAAACGTCGCGATCCGAATACGATAGAGGGCGTATATGAAAAGAGCATTTATTTTTCTGTTTAGTATAATTATCGTTTGTTGCATTACGCTGTCTGCATGCAGAGAAACACGCGATCCTCTCAAGTCGACTGAAATATCTGACGAGCAAAAACGCGAGCTTATCTATCAGTACGTTCACAGCAGTCACAGTAGTGCGTTTATAAATGGTGAGGTGCTCAGGTACGACGTAGAGCCTCTATATGACGAAAACGACGAGGTAATCAGCTATCTGGTCGTAGTGGAAAGAAGGGTGGCAAAGGTCGAGCCTATGCTTTTATTTGATGAAGAGACTCAGAATAAGGTCGTAAAAAATATTGCCTTTAAGTATAGCCATTATACTTGCTCGTTATGGTATAACGGATGCTTAGAGGAATGGGCGGTGTGCTTGGATAACGAGGCGTTTGGTAGGTCAGCGTACGATCTGTACGGGTATAGTGACGCAAAAAAATATTATCTGAAGGATGAATTCAAGGGATTTGAGGCATACGCCGTTAAAGATGGCGAAAAATTTCGGTGCTTGCAAGAGTTAGGGTGTAATTATAAGTGGGGTACGGATATCTCGGTAGAATATCCAAGTCACCGTTCGGGCTGTAAGTGCAATACCGTGCTTGAATAAAAGCGTTAGCTTCTTTTATTCGTCAAAGCTAAGGTTATCGCAGAGGAAGGAATTGGAGAGGACTATTCCTCGGCTGACTGATTTATAGCCGTATTTTTCACGAATCTTGTCTACCGCCTTGTCAAGAGAGGAGGCTTTCTCCTCGCTCTCTCCGAAGATCGACATTTGATATCCCTCGTCCTCGCCTGATAGGCGTATTGCTGAGATCGTGACGGTACGCACGGGTCTATGCGTTCTAAAATCGTAAAAATCCTTGATAATATCGGTGGCGTGGTGCGCTATTACCGTGCTACTATCCGTTGAGCTAGACAAGGTAATCTGACGGGAATAGGAGTGAAATTCGTCGTCTTTTATACTGACGTGGATTCCGCCTGCTCGCATTTTGTGCCGTCTGAGCCTTGTGCCTACCATATCAGAGAGCGCGTATACGACGGGAGTAAGTACCTCTATGCTTGGAGCGTCTATCGGCAGAGTGCTACCGTGACCTATGCTGAGAGGTGGTGTATGGGCATCTGATAAGCCTACCTCGTCACGATCCTCGCCTCGAGCGTATTTTACGAGGTTTGCGCCCGTTACGCCAAGTGCGCTCTGCAAAAGAGAGGGATCGGCGTTTGCAAGATCTCCAATAGTTCGGATATTCATTAATTTAAGCTTAGCGCCCGTTTTCTTGCCGACCATAAGCAGATCGCTTGCAGGAAGAGGATAGATAAGCTCCTTGAAATTCTCACGGGATATGACGGTGGTTGCATCGGGCTTTTTGAGGTCGCTACCGAGCTTGGCAAATATTTTATTAAATGAAACGCCTACCGAAATGGTCAGACCCAGCTCTTTTTTTATCCTTTCACGGATAGTATCGGCTATCTCTTTGCCGTTTCCGAAAAGCTTTTGTGAGGCGGTGACGTCTAGCCAGCATTCGTCAAGTCCGAAGCTTTCCACCTTGTCGGTGTATTCAACGTATATTCCAAAGACCTTTTTTGATATTTCGCCGTATAAGCCGTGGCGTGGCGGTACGCATATAAGGTCAGATCCGCATTTTTGCTTAGCCTGCCAGATAGCCTCGCCCGTGGTGACACCCATTGCCTTTGCCTCGTTGGATTTAGCAAGAACGATCCCGTGGCGTTTCTCGGGATCTCCGCATACGATAAGTGGCTTGCCACGATGCTCCGGTCTATGCAGTAGCTCCACTGATGCGTAAAAATTATTCAGATCGCAATGTAATATCACTCTGTCCATAGGTATAGTTTAGCATATTTTGCGCTCTCGGGCAAATTGTTTGCAATATTCCGTTTTATGGTGTATAATAATAATATCTTAAAGATCACAGGGGGACCTATGAAGAAAGTAAGAAAAGCAATCGTTCCCGTCGCAGGCTTCGGTACGAGATTCCTGCCCGAGACAAAAGCAGTACCTAAGGAAATGATGCCTATAGTTGATACTCCTGCTCTTTCGCTCGTGGTTGACGAGATAGTTGAGAGTGGTATCGACAATATATTGCTCATCACCAGCCGTGCAAAAAGGTGTATAGAGGACTATTTTGACCGTTACGTTGAGCTTGAGTATCTTCTCAAAAAAGCAGGCAAGACGGTTGAGCTTGAGGTATGCTCCGAGATAGAAAGCAAAGCAAACTTCACCTTTATCCGTCAAAAGGAGATGAAGGGCTCGGGTCACGCTATTCTCCTTGGTAAGGAATTTGCAGCAGGAGAGCCCGTAGCTGTACTTTTTGGAGACGACATTATGTACAATCCTCAAAAGTCCGTTACCCGTCAGCTCGTAGAGGCTTACGATACCACGGGTACGAGCATTCTTGGAGTACAGCCCGTTCCGATGAGCGAGGTACACAAATACGGCGTAATAGCTCCCGGAGCTAAAAAGGGCAGATATACCGAGGTCAAGGGCTTTATGGAAAAAGTACCGGCAGAGGTCGCTCCGAGCAATCTCGTTAGTATGGGAAGATACGTTCTATCGCCAGATATATTCGAGGAGCTTGAAAAGTGCGCTCCTGAGAAAAACGGAGAGATTTATCTTACCACCGCTATTGCTAAGCAGATCGAGACCACGGGCGTATACGCTTACGAATTCGAAGGCACTAGATACGACACGGGAGATAAGCTCGGATACTTAAAGGCAGTAGTTGAGTACGCGCTCCGCAGAGAAGGACTCGGAGACGAATTCAGAGAGTATCTCAAGACTATCGTAAAGTAATAATTATCAAAAATAAAGAAGCACGCTTTTCCTAAAAGGGCGTGCCTCATAGAGGTTTTTAGTCTATAAAAACATAGCACACTACAAGTCACTAAAAGTGAAACGTAGTGTGCTTTTCTTGTCTAAAAATGCGCCAGCAATAATCCATATTACTGACGCACTAAGGCGTGCTTCTTTTATTTGTCGTATTTTGTCGCAAAAATTAGATAACGTGTTGCGTTTTTTAGGACGTTTTACCCGTTTTATGCTCCAAAACGTACTCAATTAGCGACGTTTCTATCCACAGCATAAGGGAATTCATTTCCTTTTTCAGCGCCTCAAGCAAAAAGATAGTTTCGGTATCTTTTGACAAAGTAAGCTTATCGTATATCCTTTTGGCGCTAATATATGAGGTGGGAGGAGAGGGAAAA
>JAZQYC010000048.1:0-4865 GCA_045633285.1 Clostridia bacterium
ACTCTGACTCCAACCGAATCGTACTCTTTTGAAAGCACGGCTCTAAATCCCTTTGAAAGAGAGCTGATCTCCTCTATCTCCCGTCCCTCTGAGATCGCCTCGAATATCTGACCTGCGCGGAATTTTTTCTCACCGAGATCAAGCACTATCTGCTCAATCTCAGATCTCGTGTAATCGGTAAGAAGCTTTTTCATTTTCTCACCAGCCTTACGGCGTAGAAGCCGTCCTTTCCGTTGATAGCGGGGAGTATCTTTATCTCCTTGTCCACGCAAAATTCAGGGTGATTGTCAAGAAATCTCCTGACCACTCTTTCGTTCTCCTCGTTAAAGATCGTGCAGGTCGAATATACTAGTCTTCCACCCTCTTTAACGTACGCCGAGGAGTTTTCAATAATAGCCTCTTGTATCTTGCAAAGCTCGGGAATATCCGATTCCTTTCTGTTTATAAGAGTATCAGGCTTAGAGTACCTTACGCCGATTCCCGAGCACGGAACGTCACACAGCACGGCGTCGAATTTCCCAACGAACTCCTCTTTTCTCTTGGTTGCATCCTGAGCAAGAGCGTTGATCTTTGCGCCCATTCTCTTGGCATAGGATATTATCAAGCCTACTCTATGAAAATGCAGATCGCATGCAGTTATCCTGCCACCCGTCAGCTCGTACATATACACGCTCTTTCCACCGGGAGCTGCGCAAACGTCAAGTATCTCCCTTGCTCCCTCTGCGCAAAGCTCTGCTATCTCAATAGACGAGGGCGACTGATAGGTGATCTTGCCCTCCTCAAATAGAGGATAAATAGCCGAATGCTCCTCAACGTAAAATCCGTGCTTGCTTTCTCTATAAACTATTCCCTTTTCATCAAGAAGAGCTTTAAGCTCGGCGTTTGAGTATTTAATTTTGCTTGCTCTTATATGAGAGCCACGCTCACCTTCTGCAAAGAGTATTTTCTCTCCGTCCTCTTTGTATTGGCGGAGTAATTTTTTGGTTATCCAAAGAGGGGTGGACGAGAGCACCGAAAGTCTCTCCTCTCTCTTTTCGGGAAGAGCGGGCTTTTGTCTTATAAATCCCTTTAAGGTAGCGTTCACAAAAGGTGCGGATTCAATCTTTTTGAGCTTTTTGGTAAGCTCGACGAGCTTGTCGCACACCGCGTAATGAGGAAGAGAATCCATATACGATATCGAATACATTCCAAGCCTTAGAATTATCCCGATAGGTTTTTTGGGAGTCTTTCTCGTCATAGAGCTTATATAGTATTGAAGCTCGGTCTCTCTTTCCAAAACGCCGTATACAAGCCTCGTGACGATAGCCTTGTCTTCTCCTGAGAGAAGCCTCATGCTGTCGCCAACGTACTCGCCGTCCACGTAGACCTTATATAAAATGTCGTAAGCCTTTTTGAAATACATCAGCTACCGAATACCTCTCCTTGAGCTATTTTGCGTCCTCTGACTACGTCGGAGGAATTCATTCTCTTTCCACCTGCAAGAAGCATCTGACCAAGAATAACGCTTCCGTTTTTGCAAGCTACCTCTATACCCGTTTTCTCACTTGCGGTGATGATCTCACCGATTTCGCCCGAGCCGTTTGCGACCCTTGCCGAATATATCTTGACGAGATTGGCCTTAATAGTGGTCGACGCTCCCATATAATCGAATGCTCTTATCTTTCTGCAAACCTGCTCTGCAGGCTCATTCCAATCAATGATAGCGTCCTGCTTGGTGAGCATTTTGCAAAAGGTTGCGCTTGCGTGATCCTGAGGAGTAAAGGTCGCAACTCCCCTTTCAATATCCGAAAGCGCCTTGATAAGCTCCTCTGCTCCAAGATGGGATAATCTTTCAAGCACTCTGTCCGTGCCGTCCTCGCCTATCTCGAGCGTTGCTATTCTCACGATATCACCGCTGTCTACCGCCCTTGCCGTCTTCATAATGGTAACGCCCGTGATCTTATCACCGAAAAGCACGGCGTGCTGAACGGGAGACGAGCCTCTCCACGAGGGAAGGATAGATCCGTGAACGTTGATTATGCCGTGAGGAGCAATAGATAGTATCTCATCCGTGAGTATCTGACCGTATGCGGCAGTCACCATGATATCGGGACGGAGAGACCTGAGCGTTTCCACTCCTTCTACTCCGATCTTCTCAAAGGTATAAACGGGAAGATCAAGCTCGATTGCCCTTTTTTTGAGGGGAGATGGAACGACCACGTTGCCCCTGCCTCTGGGTCTATCGGGCTGAGAAATAACTCCTACGATCTCGTGATTGCCATTAACTGCCTCAAGCGAGGGTATAGCAAACTCAGGAGTACCCATAAATACTACTCTCAATCCTCTCTTGCCTCCGTTGCCTTGTCTATATACAATATACCGTTAAGGTGATCTATCTCGTGCTGAAGAGCGCGCGCCTCAAAATCTCTGAAGCTCTTGACCTTCTTTTCTCCGTGACGGGTTTGATAGGCTACCTTTATCTTTTCTGAGCGAAGCACGTAACCGCTTCTTCCGGGAACGGACAAACAGCCCTCGTTCATTCCGACCTCGCCTGACCTTGAGAGTATCTCGGGGTTTATCATCTCGATTTTTTCACCGCAGTCTACGACTATTACACGGCGAAGTATGCCTACCTGAGGAGCAGCAAGTCCGCACCCCTCCTCCTTATACATCGTGTCGAACATATCGTCGATAAGCACCCAAAGCTTCTCGTTAAACTCCGTAACCTCACGGCTACGCTTTCTGAGCAATGGATCTCCCTCTTTTACTACCTGTCTAGTTGCCATATTCACCTCAACTCATATTAGCCGGATTAATCTCGGCAAACGCCGATACACCCGTAATTTTTGCCTCGTCCATTATCTTGTAGATATCCTCGGTGACCCTGTCCGTATTCGACGTAAGATTCAGCCTCATAACTATCTGATAACGGTACTTTTTTTGTATTCTCGTGATTGGGGATTTCATTGCCCCGACGTAAATAAATTCACTTTGATTCTCGTTTTCGTAGGTCTTGACACCCTTGTACGCTTGCTTTGCGCACTCACGGGCACGAGCCTCGTCCTCTGCCGTAAACATCAGCCTTATTATCTTGGAAAAGGGCGGATACTTGGATACGAGCCTCAGATTTGCCTCCTTGTCGTAAAAGCCCTCGTAATCGTAGCTTGAAGCGTATCTGTACACGTAATGACGTGGCGTATAGGTTTGAAGCACTACTCTTCCCGAGTCACTTGCTCTTCCTGCTCTGCCTGCTACCTGAGTGATAAGCTGAAATGTTCTTTCCGTGCTCATATAATCGGATAAATACAGGCTCAAGTCAGCGTCGAGTATACCGACCAAGGTAACGTTTGGAAAGTCGTGACCCTTTGCTATCATCTGCGTTCCGACGAGTATTCTGTCCTTGCCCTCGCCAAAGGCAGACAGTATCTTGTGATGAGAGTCCTTTCCTGATACCGTGTCGTTGTCCATTCTTGCTATACCCACGTCAGGAAACAGCTTCTTCAGCTCGGCTACGATCTGCTCCGTGCCCGGTCTACCCTGACGAATGGTACGGCTTCCACAATTTGGACAAACGTCTAACGCCTTGTACCTTTTTGCGCAGTAGTGACACTTCATCACCTCTTCCTGTCTATGATAGGTAAGCGTGACGTCACAGTCCGTGCATTTGGGAACGTAACCGCATTCCCTGCACATCAAAAAGGACGCAAATCCTCTGCGGTTTATAAATAAAATAGCCTGCTTCCCCTCGTCCATACAACGGGTAAGCTCGTCTATCAGCTCACGGGAAAAAACTCCTCTGTTTCCCTCTCTGAGCTCTCTGCTCATATCTACTATCTTCATCTCGGGAAGAGCCTTGCCGTTGACACGCTCGGGCATAGAAAGATAGGTCATCTCCCCTCTTTTTGCCGAGGTAAAGGTAGAAATGGACGGAGTTGCGCTACCTAAAACGAGCTTAGCTCCCGTAAGCTCTGCTCTTTTTCCTGCTACCTTAAAGGTATCGTATCTCGGGTTACTCTCGCTGACGTAGCTACCGTCGTGCTCCTCGTCGATAATGATAATTCCTATATTTTTGAGTGGAGCAAAGATCGCCGATCTTGCGCCGATAACGACCTCTGCCTCTCCCATAAATATTCTCTGCCATTCGTCGAATCTCTCGCCCTCAGTGAGACCGCTGTGAATGATAGCCACTCTATCGCCGAATCGGCTTTTGAAAAGTCTGAATATCTGAGGAGTGAGTGATATTTCTGGAACGAGCATAATGGCGTTTTTGCCACTCTTGACCGTCTCTGATATGAGGCGCATATACACCTCGGTCTTACCGCTACCCGTTACCCCGTGTAGCAAAAAAGTCCCTTCCCCCTGCATAACGGCGTCAACCGCCTTTTGCTGATCGGGAAGAAGACTTACCCTTTTATCCTCGCCCTCTGAACATATAGGGGCGCGCATACGCCTCGAGGGCACCTTGGTAATAGCTCCTGCATCAAGAAGAGCCTTGACTGCACCGTGACCGAATTTTTCCCTAAGGAGGGTCAAAAGCACGGGTTTATCCTGAATATATTCAAGAGCCTCAGCTTGCTTTTTTGCTCTTTTTGAGGGAATATAATCTATACCGCTTCTCTCTGCAAAATAGACGATCTTGGGTGTGACCTTTCCCGAACGAAGGGCAGACGGAACGAATAATCTTAAAACGTCTGCGTAGCGCAAATGATAGCTTCTGCGCATAAAATCGGTCATTTGCATAAGGTCGGGAAGAATAAGAGCGTCCTCGTCAAGAATAGAAGAAATATCCTTGAGCGAATCAAAATCCGAGCTTTCCTTGATCTTCATCACGAAGCCCTCGACCCTTCTTCCTGCGAAGTTGACGGCAACTCTCATTCCCTCAAGTA
>JAZQYC010000049.1:0-3780 GCA_045633285.1 Clostridia bacterium
AAGCCGGGGACCGACCTGTTATTTGTACACTATCCGATAAAACCGCCCGTCTCGCCTATTACGCAACCGACAACGGACATTTTTGCAACGATCATATCGCCGTCAAGAACCTCTACGTCGTAGTAGCATAATCTTTTGCCAAGGTTTACAGGGGTGGCAACTGCTCTAAATTCCGTTCCCTTACCGGGCTTCACGTAGTTGACAGTGAGCGAGCTAGTTACAGCCATTTTGCCCGAGCTTGCCGAAGCTACTGCAAAAGCAAAATCTCCAAGCGTATATAGCGCTCCACCCTGCATAACGCCGTTCGCATTCAGTAGCTCGTCACGCTTTTTGAGAGTACATACGGCAACGCCGTCCTCTGCCGTCAAAATATCAATTCCGAGAAGTGATACGGCAAAATAGTCTTTTTTGAAAAATTCCTTAAGCTTGTCAAACATTGTTTTTCTCCTAAAGCCTCAAATATCTTGCATAAAAAATTTGTTTATGATATAATATGTTAACTGTGCTTGTATGTAAATTGACTAGTTATCTTTTACTTGTTATATTATAACACAAATTAGTCAAAAATCAAACAGTTATGATCGCAGTAAATAATTTAGGTGAGTAAATGTCAGATTTTGAGAAAAACCCTCCAATAACTGAAGATAACCGTCTTGACGAGACCGAGCTGGTTTCGTCCAAGGTAGCGGATTACAATAAGCAGGTCGAGGACCATACTCGCAAGGGAAGTATGAAACGCAAATGGGTGATCATTATCTTCGTTCTTGCAAACGTGCTTGCTATTGGTCTGACCGTTCTTCTTGAATTTAATAGAGAGGGTGAAAAGTATCCGCTTTCCACCGTTCTTGACACGTGGGTCAAAAATTTTCCCTACGTAATATGCGCATTTTTGTGTACTGCATTATATCTTTTTTTCGACAGTCTCAAATACGCTTTTATGCTCAAAAAGATCACGGGCAAGGCTCGCTTCGGTCTTTCTATGAAGGTATCGACGATAGGCAGATACTACGACAATATCACTCCTCTTGCTATTGGAGGTCAGCCGTTCCAGGTATACTACCTACACAAAGCGAACGTTCCGGCAGGCGCAGCTACTGCTATGCCTATTGCAAGCTTCTTCTTTACGCAGTTTTCACTCGTTATACTGTCAATAATCGTCTTCATATTCAACGGCTCGGTGATATCTGACCCTGCTATGATATGGACGGCTTATATCGGCGCGTTCTTCTCGATATTCGTACCCTTTCTTATCGTCTTCTTCTCGATCTTTCCAAAAACCGCGTGGAAGATCACTAACGCTTGCTTGAAGCTTTTGCACAAGATACGCATCATCAAGGATCTTAAGGCTGTCAGAAAAAAGGTTCGCACCTTCGTATTTGATTACGCTCGCTCCCTTCAGATGATTGCTAAAACCAAGTTTGCAATACCCGTCGTATTCTTCTTGTCTATCCTTATGACGATAGCTCTCAACGCTATCCCCTATTTCGTACTCAAGGCAAGCGGACAGAGCGTAAGCCTCATTACGGTCGTTTCAATGTGTCTCGTGGTTAACTGTGCAATATCCTTTATTCCCACTCCCGGAAACTCTGGTGCGGCAGAAGGAGCATTCTTCATAATATTTGCTTCTCTCTCGGGAGGCTTCCTCGCTTGGGGTACTATCCTTTGGAGAATATCAAGCTACTATACGATCATCATAATCGGAATCATCATGTTGCTCGCTTCCTCTTTCAAATCAAAGCATAAGAGTAATATTGATCCCCTACCAGCAGAAACAGGCACGATTGTCACCGATACCTCAAAAGAGGTTACTACAAATGAAGAAAAGAACGTCTAAGCTTCTACTTAAAGTCACCTCTTTTTTGAGGTGGCTTTTGTTTATATTTTTCAAAACGCTATTTCTTCCATACGTTCTTCTCGTTCAAAACGTAAGATTCAAGCGTAACGGTTTCAAGCCACCCAAGGGTCCGTGCTTTTTCATTTCAAACCACGCGTCTAATTGGGACGGCTTGTACGTTGAGCTGATGTTTTTTGGAAGAACTATCCACTTTTTGATCAACGAAATTATTTTCCGAAACAAGGTGCTGAATTTTCTCGCAAACAAGGTGCTTGGCATGGTCAAGCGCGGTGAGGGCAAAAACGATATGACTAGCGTCAAAAATATCCTTGATCTCAAAAAGAAAGGAAAAAATATCGGTCTTTACCCCGAGGGAGATATTTCCATGTGGGGAAGAACGCTTGAGATCGACGACAGCATTGCTAAGCTTTGCAAAAAGCTGTCCATGCCTATCGTTTTGCTGAGGGTTGACGGAGCGTATATGAGGGCTTGCCGTTGGGGCAGACTTCCCCGCAGAACGAGGATAGTATATAATATCGTAGACGTACTGACCGTAGATAAGATCAAAACGCTTTCAGTTCAAGAGCTTCACAAAAAAATACTTGATGCTATTGGCTACGACGATATGAAAAGAGCAAAAGAGATAAACCAAAAGGTATTTTTCCCCTTGGGAAGAGCGGAAAATCTCGAGCACGGACTTTATTGGTGTCCCAAATGTCACGCCCTGCATTCTCTGTACTCGTCAAACAATACCTTATATTGCGCAAGCTGTAATCTTTCCGTGACCCTTGACAAATACTACCGATTCTCGTCTAGTTGCGAGAATATCCCCCGTGACCCCGTTGAATGGGCAGACAAACAAGCGGAATTTATCCCGACAATAATATCCTCTACTCCTTCCGACAAGCCGATATTTTCAATCAATCACGTACGCTTCTACGTAACGCAACGACGCCACTTCTTCTCAAAAAGCTATACCGAGGGTACGCTCTTTTTGTACAAGGACAGGATCGAGCATTACACTGAGGACGGTCAGCTGACCTCAGTTTTACTATCAGATGCAGAAAAGATATGCTTGCAGGGAAAGGCTATACTTGAGATACATACCGATATGATCAAGCTGAGATTCACAAGACCAGACAGAATATGGTCGGCGTATTCGTGGGAGCAGGTCGCAAACTATCTCAAACAATCTTAAAAAGAGCAAACCAATGATAGCGTGATACTCTTAACGGAGTATCACGCTAACTAAGTTTGCCCTTCAGGCAAGTGAAGTTATCTTCGATAGTGAAGTTCACTTCGTGAGTGAAGTTTCGCCTGACGGCGAAGTGTGAGCAAACTTAACTTCACTTGTGCGTAGTACAAACTTCACTGCGTAGCAACTTCACTTTTGCGATAGCAAAAACATCACCAACAGAAAAAGAGACCAAATCGGGAAATCTAACCCGAAATGGTCTCTCTTTCTGTTAGTTTTCAGTTTAGTGTGATTTGTCCGTTGGGGACATCACGCTATTACCAAGGCAAGAACTCCGAGCCGAGAAGCTTGAGAAGCGCCTCTGCAAAGTAGTAATCGCCGTAGATGATCGGGATGTGAACGCCAGCCTTATTAAGGTCGCCGTCGCAGGGATAACGAACCGAGCCGTTGCCCATTACGTAGTCAACCGCATCGTCAAAGTTAGCGTGAGCCTCGACGTTTGCGCGAAGAAGGTTAATTGCCGCATTCATATACATACCGCCCTCGTTTTCGGGAAGTATCTTTGCAAGCTCGATAAGTCCGCAAGCGGTAATCATTGCCGCGGTGGAGTCGTAATATACAGGCTCCGCGGGTGCGCGGAAGTCTATTCTGGGAAGCCAATCGTCGCAGCAGTTTGAGATAAAGTAGTTAGCCGCGAGCTTTGCACCGTCTAGGTATCTCTCTTCCTTGGTGTGGATATAGGAAAGGGTAA
>JAZQYC010000050.1:0-4546 GCA_045633285.1 Clostridia bacterium
ACGGCTATAAATCAGTCAGCCGAGGAATAGTCCTCTCCAATTCCTTCCTCTGCGATAACCTTAGCTTTGACGAATAAAAAATCTTTCCATAAGAAGAGCTCAAAAGCTTACCAATAGAAAAAAATATTTTAAAAGCACCCCACATTTGGGGTGCTTTTAAGTTTTTCTGCTTTTTACAAAACTATTTTCATTGCATCTACGCAGTTTTTCCAATCCTCCACGCTTCGGTGGTTTTCGGGATATTTCTCGTAAAAGCACGCTACGAAATCACTATCTCCCGGATTCTCCTCGTCTACGTTGAACCAGCTACGGGTCTCGGGAGTCTTGTACTGAGGCTTTTTCCACACCCAGGAGGGAATGGGCCATAACCTTAGATCTGCGTCTATTGCCTCGTAAACGTCCTTATTACAACCGCCCTGACCGTGGTGAGCGAGCTGTACGATATCGCTTTTCAGCTTGTCACCGTACGTATCGAGCAGTCTTTTTCCGCTTGCAGGGCTGGCGTCGTTAAGAAAGAGACAGCTCCTACCCGTTTTGTCCGCCCTTGTCAGTCTGATCACGGTAGAATTTCCGTTGACCTGATCGTCCGATTCGTCCCAGGTCTGCAATATCTCAAAGTTAACTCCGTCGATTGTAATAACCAGCCCCTTTTTGACAGAATCTTGATTGATCACCTTGCCGTTAAGCTCATCGAAAAATCTTTTCTTACAGCTGATACCGTTGACCTCGGCGTATTTGTCAAAGCTACGCTTAAGCTCCTCTATGCTCTCGCTCGAATAGTCCTTAAGCTCGGTTTTTTCAAAGTCGGGGAAATCGAAATAGAATTCCTTTACCTTATAATTCGACTCCTTTTCGTACTCCTTCATCATCATAATGAACTCGCCATAATGGTCGTCGTGTCCGTGCGATATAAACCACGCCTCTATCTCAAAGTACTCTCCCTCACCGAGCCCGAGAACGCCCCTTATAGCAGAAGGCAGATAAGCGTCAGGCATATAACGGGTATTACCTCCGTCTATCATAACGATCTTATTACTTGGGGTTTTGATAAGGTAAGAGTGCATCAGATATCCGCTATGAGGAAAAAGCTGATATATCTCGATATCGTTCATATTAAAACTCCAAATGCTTAACTCCGTCCTTGGTGCTTCTTCTATAGAATACGAGCTTTCTACCCGTCGAGCATACGAACTCTGCTCTAAGCCTTTCCGCTATCTCAAATCCTGCGCTTCGTGCATCCATATCAGCATTTTCAAGCACGGTAACCTTGATAAGCTCTCTCTTTTCAATAGCGTCGTCAAGCGTTTTGATCACGGTATCGGTGATACCGTTCTTGCCTATCTGGGTAAGAGGAGATAAACTCGATGCTATTGCTCTTAAATTACTTCTTTGCTTACTTGTCAACATAATTACGCCTCAAATGCCTTCTTGCAAGAAGCAAGCTTAACTGCTACTGCAAATACCTCTATAGCCTTTTTAAGCTCCTCAACGGGAGGATAAGAGGGCGCTAAACGGATATTTGAGTCATCAGGGTCTTTTTTGTAGGGGTAGGTCGAGCCTGCAGGAGTGAATACTACACCTGCTTCCTTGCAGAGCTTAACTACTTCGCTTGCCGTTCCCTTGGGAGTGAACACGCTTACGAAATAACCTCCTCTCGGGGTGTTGTATTTAATAAAGCCCTCTGCCTTGAGCTCGTCAAGCTTAGCAGTAACTACGTCGAATCTCGGACGCAAAAGTGCCTGATGCTTAGCCATATGAGCCTTGAGACCTGCCTCGTCCTTCAAATATTCGTAGTGCTTCCATTGATTGAGCTTATCAGGACCGATCGCCTGTATACCAAGAAGCTTTTTGTTATAAGCCATATTTGCCTTACTCATCACGAGAAATGCTACGCCTGCTCCTGCGTGAGTGATCTTGGAGGTAGAGGTGAACATATATACCATATCCTCTTTTCCGTTCTTTTTCGCCTCGTTTAAAAGGTTCAGGATCTTGTCGTCGTTGCCGTATACCTCGTGAGCAAAATAAGCGTTATCCCAAAAGATTCTGAAATCGTCCGCTTTAGGACTAAGGTTTGCAAAACGGCGTACGGTATCGTCACTATAGGTAACTCCGTCAGGGTTTGAGTACTTGGGAACGCACCAGATACCCTTGACGGTCTCGTCCTCGCTGACGAGCTTTTCGATAAGGTCCATATCAGGGCCGTTCTCTCCCATAGGTACGTTGATCATCTCGAAGCCAAAAAGCTCGGTAATTGCAAAATGTCTATCGTATCCGGGTACGGGACAGAGGAATTTCAATTTTTCCTGTTTACCCCAAGGAGCTTTAGCTCCGTATACTCCGAACTGCATTCCGCGCTGAACTGCATCGTACATCATAGTAAGACTGCTGTTTCCGCCGACCAATATTTCCTCAGGCTCAACCGAAAGAATCTTCGAGAACATATCCTTGATCTCGGGAATACCGTCGAGAATACCGTAGTTTCTGTAGTCGACCTTGCTCTTTTTGGGGTCATATTCGATAGCGTTCATGTCCTTAGACAGCGAAAGCTGATCGGGAGAGGGCTTTCCTCTGCTCATATCAAGAGCGAGTCCCTCTTTCACAAAGCCGTCATACTGAGCCTGAAGCTCGTCTACCATAGTTTGAAGCTCTTTCTTGGTGTAATTATTCATCTTTATCCTCCTGTTTGTCTGATTTTTTTTGTTTAGGATCTTTAATTCTCTTAAGTGTTTTCAATATGTGCGATTTGCGCTCCGTTCCTGCAACGAGCTGAACGAGGTTTTTGCGGTGACCGTACCACACCAAGCCCCATATTACGAAAAGCATCAGGCTGATAGCAAGCTCGCCCATATGCTCTCCGCCCTGCTGAACGGTGAGTATGGTCACGAAGGTCAGGCTTCCGAGAGAGCCGTACTTGGTGGTGATTATGACCACGAGTATCAAAATAAAGGTTGCAAGCGACCACCAAGGCGAGGTAGCAAAAAATACTCCTATTGCGGTAGCTACGCCCTTTCCTCCCTTGAAACCGCTGTATACGGGATAGATGTGTCCGATAACGGCAGAAAGTCCGCCTGCGTACATTCCGATTGCATTAGACAGCACGGCAAGTCCGATAAGGGCAGATACCGTACCCTTAAGCGCATCGCAAACGAAGGTCAAAGCTCCCCATTTTGCGCCAAGGTTTCGCATCATGTTCATCGTTCCGGGATTTCCGCTTCCCAAATCTCTTATGTTCTTTTTGTTGATAGCGGCAAATATCGTGGCGAAATTTATTCCACCTATGAGATAGCCTGCTACCGTGATCAACGCGTATTGCCAAAACATATCAATCGTCCTCGTTCTTGTTTCTTATAGAGATCTTTATCGGAGTACCCGTAAAGTCAAAGGCTTTTCTGAGAGTGTTCTCAAGGTATCTCTTATACGAAAAATGCATAAGCTCTCTGTCGTTTACGAAAATCGCAAAGCTCGGAGGATTGGAGGATATCTGCGCTGCGTAGTTGATCTTGAGTCTGCGTCCCTTATAGGTCGGTGGCTCGTTTACGCTGACTGCGTCTCCTATAACGTCGTTCAATAATCCCGTGGGTATCTTGCGAGAAGCGTTCTCGTATACTCTCTTTGCCTCGCTGAGCACCTTGTCCACTCTTTTACCCGTCTTAGCCGATATATAAAGGGGCGTATAGTAATCCATAAATGACAGCGCTACGGCAAGATCCTTGTTATACTTTTCTACCGTAAAGGTATCCTTTTCGATAGTATCCCACTTGTTCATAACTACTACGGTGGGCTTACCCTGCTCGTGTACGTAGCCTGCGATCTTGACGTCCTGCTCGGACACCGATTCCGAACTATCGAGAACGAGAAGAACGACGTCCGCTCTACGGATTGCGCCAAGCGCTCTCATAACGCTATAGGACTCTACGTCCTCGTCTATGCTTCTCTTTCTGCGTATACCTGCCGTGTCTATTATGGTATAACGCTCTCCGTTCACCTCAAATGGAGTGTCGATAGCGTCTCTCGTCGTGCCTGCCATATCGCTGACTATCACTCTGTCAAAGCCGAGAAGCTTATTAACGAGCGAGCTTTTACCTGCGTTAGGCTTTCCGACAACGGCAATTTTCAATCCCTCGTCCTGAGGCTCGTATTCCTCTTTGTTTTTGAAGTATCCAGCAACCTCGTCAAGGAGATCTCCAAGCCCCTTGCTCTGCTCGGCAGATATGCCAAAAGGCTCGCCAAGCCCAAGCTCGTAAAACTCGAAGACTCTCTCGATCTCGTTGTTGTCAAGCTTGTTGACTACGGGAATGACCTTTTTTTTGCTCTTTCTGAGATACTCTGCAACGTTCAGATCGTCGGGCAAAAGTCCGCTCTTTCCGTCAAGGAAAAAGAGTATCAGATCGCTCGTCTCGACCGCAATCTCAGCCTGACGGCGGATATTGCTCCACATAACGTCCTCGCTCTTGAGCTCGATACCGCCCGTATCAACGAGGGTGAACTCAAAACCGCACCACTCGCCGTCTGCGTACAGTCTGTCACGAGTAACGCCCGGAGTGTC
>JAZQYC010000051.1:0-2196 GCA_045633285.1 Clostridia bacterium
CTGTTTTCCTTTATTCCCTTTATGAACGAGCTCGTTCAAAGCACCGCCGTAGTCAAGTGGTGTGCAGACAACAATCTCATTACCCTTCTTATCACCTCGGGCTTTGACGTAAAGGGCTTCGTGGACAGCGTAATGATCGAATAGCTGTATCAGCTCAAAATACGCGTTTAAATCGCTTTTATTATTTTATAGTCAGATACTCAAACGCTCTCTACTTTTGCATAGAGAGCGTTTTTTGGTGCATTAAAAGCAGTTTTTTTAAAAAAAGACCTCACTTGGGTCAAACTTTTCTTTACAAACTATTATTTATATAGTATAATATATTATAATAATATACTATGCGTATGCGCGCACGCACACGCGCGTGAGTGAGATATGGGATATTTTGCCACAATCGAAAAAAGGGACGTCGTTGCCGTCACCCCTTACGACAGGATCAATCCGAGATTTTTGGAGGACGGGGAGGACAACAAATACGTTTGCGCGCAAGGAGAGACCGTGAGGTCTGTGGTTATCACCGCAAAGTCGGGAGGTACGGTTTGCTACGGCACCAGATTTTCCGCAAAAGCGTTGGAGAAAAAGCTTAATCGTGACTTTTTTCTCAATATATAAGGAGTGAACAATGGATCAGAACGCACATTACACCGAAGACGATATACAGGTCCTCGAGGGATTAGAGCCGGTCAGAAAACGTCCCGGCATGTATATCGGTTCAACGGACGTTAAGGGACTCCACCACCTCGTTACCGAGATAGTGGACAACAGTATCGACGAGGCTCTCGCCGGATACTGTAGCGTTATCAACGTCATCATCAACAAGGACGGCTCGGTTTCGGTCAAGGATAACGGCAGAGGTATTCCCGTCGGTATCGTAGAAAAAGAGGGTAAGTCCGCTGTCGAGGTCGTGCTTACCAAGCTTCACGCAGGCGGTAAGTTCGGAGGCAAGGGCTACAGAATCAGCGGTGGCTTGCACGGCGTTGGTCTTTCGGTAGTTAACGCCCTCAGCGAATGGCTCGAGGTTGAGGTTCATCTGGACGGTCATATTCATCGTCAGACCTACAATAGAGGTATTCCTCAGCGTGGTCTTTATATCGACGGTGATTGCACGGATACTGGAACTAAGGTAACCTTTTACCCCGACGACGAGATATTTGAGACCGTTGTTTTCAATTTCGATACTATGAAAGCAAGACTTCGTGAGCTTGCTTACCTCAACAAGGGTCTCAGAATCACTATCACGGACGAGAGAGGAGAAGAGCCCAGAGTAGAGGATTATTGCTACGAGGGCGGTATATTGCAGTTCGTTGAACAACTCAATCAGGGCAAGGAAGCTCTTTTGTCAAAGCCTATTTATATCGAGGACAGCTACGGCGACGGTATGATAGAACTTTCAATGCAATACAACGACGGTTACAGCGAGACGATTTACGCTTACGCTAACAACATCAATACCGAGGAGGGCGGTACTCACCTTGACGGTTTCAAGTCTGCTCTTACCAAGGTTATCAACGATACGGGACGTAAGCTCAATATTTTGAAAGAAAAGGAATCGCTTTCGGGTGAGGATGTCAGAGAGGGTATCACCGCAGTAATCTCGGTCAAGCTCACCAATCCTCAGTTCGAGGGTCAGACCAAGACCAAGCTTGGCAACAGCGAGATGCGTACGGCGGTCTCTAAGGTGCTTACTGAGAAGTTCGGCACTTACCTTGAGGAAAATCCTAAGGAAGCAAGAGAGCTCATCTTAAAGAGCATTACGGCGCAAAGAGCAAGAGAGGCTGCGCGCGCTGCGCGTGAGAGCACGAGAAGAAAGAGCGTGCTTGAGAGCACTACGCTTCCCGGTAAGCTTGCTGACTGTACTGAAAAAGATCCTAAGCTTTGCGAGATCTACATGGTAGAGGGTGATTCGGCAGGCGGTACTGCTAAGCAGGGAAGAGATAACCGTTTCCAGGCTATATTGCCCTTGAGAGGCAAGATCCTTAACGTAGAAAAGGTACGTATCAACAGAGTACTCGACAACGAGGAGATCAAGGCTATGATCACGGCGTTTGGTTGTGGTATCAATCAGGACTGTGACCTTTCTAAGCTTCGCTACGACAGAATTATCTGTATGACCGACGCGGACGTTGACGGTAGCCATATCAGAATACTTCTTCTGACATTCTTCTTCAGATATATGAGACCTCTGGTTGAGCAGGG
>JAZQYC010000052.1:0-2385 GCA_045633285.1 Clostridia bacterium
CATATCAACGAATTTGCCCTCGAAGCTCATTATCTGAACGTCGATCTGTCTGTGTATAGCGGATATCTTATCCTCTCTTTGGAACTCCACCTCAACTACTCCGCTCTCTCCCAAAGCGGTTACGCTGAGCACGTCACGCTCGTAGGCGTCAATATCAACGCACTCACCGTTGACCTTTACCTTGCAATTACCCGATAAAAGATCGCTAAACACTATCTTATAACTTCTTCCAACGGGTATAACTCCCTCATCTCCGTTTTTCTTGAAGGAAACTATCTGCTTGCCATCTTTTTCAGTCAAAACAAACTCGGTAAAGCATCTCTTGTCGCCCTCGTCCTCGTAAAGCTTGAACGAGCCGTTTCCGGTCGCTGTAATAACCTTGACGCGCTTAGGATTGTCTACTCTATTGCCCTTATTCTTATCGTCGTCTAGTGTAAATACTCCACCCTCCTTGATAAACACGCAGGTCTCGTCCAGAAATCTTGCGACCTCTATCACCCTACCACCCTCGTAGGTGATATTGGTAAATATGTCCGTCCATCTGCCCTTAGGGAGATAAACCTTCTGAACTGCTATTTTTTTGCTGTCTCCGGGTGTTGTGATCGGAGCAACGAGAAGCTGTCCGCCGAAATAATATTCGTTCTTATATTCGTAGGCTCTATCGCTATCCTCGTAATAATACAGGGGCTCGACGAGCTGTTCGCCCTCTAAGCTGTTTCTGTATACGCAGGAATACAAGAATGGTATCATCTTGTGACGAAGTCTCAAAAGCTCCTTTGCTATCTCGCCCGAGCCGTTCTTGTAGTTAAAGGGCTCTTTGCCAAGAACCTTGGCGTTTGAGCAATGGAGTCTGTTGATCGGTGAAAATATGCCGAACTGCAAATATCTGACGTACAGCTCGTAATTGGTCTGACCAAAGTCGTGTCCGCCGATATCGTGACTCCACCAGCCGTATCCTACGTTGGAAGACGTTGCTGTGAACTCAGGAATATACTCAAGCGATTCCCACGTGCGGGTAGCGTCGCCCGAAAATCCGAGAGGATAACGGTGCGAGCCTATTCCGCAGTAGCGAGAAAGAATAAGTCCCTTGCCCTCGCCGTTGAAATCGAGATTGTCAAGATAATGATAATGATTGAGCGCCCAAAGAGGATCAAGACCGGGTATTCCAGACTTTTTGCCCTGTTGCCAATCTATCCAATAAAAGTCCACTCCGTCACGCTGATAGGGTCTGTGAACGATATCAAAATAAGCGTTGACAAAATCGGGGTCGGCGATATCAAATTTTATCTGCTTACCGCTTTCTGCATCAACCCCCATAGCCTTTGCCATTTCCTCGTAGCACTCCTCAAACCAACGCACGCCAAGCGCGGGGTGAAGGTTGAGGGTGATCTTGAGATTACGCTCCTTGAGCTTTACTAAAAAGCCTTTATAGTCAGGAAAAAGACTTTTGTTCCAGGTGTAACCCGTCCAACCGTTTGCTCCGCCGTAAAAATCTCCCATTCTGCCACGCTCAACTATCTTCATATCCTTGTCGAGCGTTTCAGAATAGTGCCAATCCATATCGATCGTTCCAACGGTAAATGGAATATCGCTCTCGCTGAATCTGTCCATAAGCGAAAGATATTCCTTATCCGTGTAATCGTGATATCTGCTCCACCAATTGCCAAGGGCAAACCTTGGAAAAATGGGTACGGGTCCGCATATTGAGTAAAGCGCCTTGACTGCGCCCTTATAGTCAGAGCCGAAAGCAAAGACGTAAATATCCTTTTCCTCGATCTCTCTTGCTCTCATCGTTCCATCAAGACTTACGATAAGCGACTCTGAGTCGTCAAAGATAGCCACACCGCTTCTCGAGCAAACGCCGTCGTCCACCTCGAGAGTCGTACCGTCACAGCGATTGATCCTGCCCTCCATACAGTCAAGAGTCCTTGCAGTACCCTTAAGGTTCTGCGCGCCGTCAAGATAAACTCGCTCTAAGCCAAGATCAACGTAGCTTTTTTCGATCTCGTCTGTCAAAACGAGAGTTATATCCTCGGTCTTAATTAAAAACTGATCGGAAATTTCGTCCGTTGTATATCGAACGGGCTCGTGACAGCGGAAAAACACGCTTTGGGTAGCTCCGTCCTCAAAAATCCTTTCTCTATTCTTTTCTATGCGGAAAAGCCTCGAGCCAAGAACGGTAACTCTATAATCTCCAAAAAATACGATATTTTTCGTACTCGCTATAGGAGCTGTTTTTGCAGAAAACCTTTCGTTTAGCATAATGCTTAACTCCTTTTATTCTTTTTTATGAACTTTTTGTACCAATAATAAGAATCCTTTGGAACTCTTTTTTGGGTCTCGTAATCAACGTGAACCATACCGAAGCGCTTGGAGTATCCTGCC
>JAZQYC010000053.1:0-1178 GCA_045633285.1 Clostridia bacterium
AAGAAGCTCATTTGCGCGAGATATATCGCCGTTTTTTATCAAAGCTCTGATATCTCTGCTACTGATCTTTTGTCCGTATGATTCAATCTTATCGACGATTACGCACTCAATTCCACGATTGTTGCAAAAATCAACGAGCAAAGTCACGTCACCTTTACCACTTTTACCAAAAGTATAGTCAAATCCACAAACGATTCCAACTACGTTTAAGGAAGACTCTAAGTGAATTAAAAAATCAATTGGATCGGTATCAAAAAACTTTGAGGAACACGGAGCAACGACAGTCTCGTCTACTCCAATATCCTCAAACAGGGATATTCTTTCTTCTAAGGAGCATATAAGTCCGTCGTTTTTTCCAAAACTGTGAGATGGGTCGTCCTTAAAGGTAAAAACCGAGCTTTTGACTCCTAGTCTCTTTGCAAGAGCTACGCCCTCTGTAATAACGTCTCTGTGACCTACGTGGACCGCGTCAAAAAAGCCTAAGGCTATTACTGATTTTTCTTCACTTTTCGTATAAAAGTCTCTTTGTTTCATCTTAATCTTATGAAAAATCCGAATTCATCTCCAAAGGTCTTGCCAAGTCCGTAAATAATGCCGGCGTTATCCACAATTACTGCCTCTTCAATATCTTCGTTTATCTTAATTCTTACTCCATTTTTGAGTTTATCGAGATCTTTTCCGTCAAAAACTATTCTTTTCTTGCCACCAAGTACGACGTCTATCGGAATTACGTAACGTGACGGATCGGTTTGGAAAATCTCTTTATCCACAGCGGTATCAAGCTCAAATTCACCGCTTTTTTCTCTTAATAGATCACCCATTATGGCAAGCGTGCCAAGCTTTTCACCGATATCTCTGCAAAGCGATCTCACGTAAGTTCCTGCGCTACAAGTGATTCTGATGACGTATCTATTCACGTCAAGCTTTTCTAGAAGCTCTAGGTCGAATATCTTGACGCGCCGAGAATTCAACTCAAACTCCACGCCTCGTCTTGCAAGCTGGTAAGCCCTCACTCCACCGATAGATTTTGCGCTTACCTTAGGTGGGATCTGATCATACTCGGACGGAAAACTATCGATAACGCTTTTCAACGCTTCAAAGGAAACGTCTACGTCATCTTCCTGCTCTACGGCACCGCATTCATCTAACGTGTCCGTAGTTTTACCAAAAATAATGGT
>JAZQYC010000054.1:0-2518 GCA_045633285.1 Clostridia bacterium
TGGATACGACTGTAGAGCGGTTATTCAAAAACTCTCCAAAGGCTACGGCAAGGGAGGTCTTTCCAGTACCGCTCATACCCTGCATTATGAGTATTTTGAATACTGATAAACCTGCTATAAATCTTCTGATATCGTCTATGCTGTAGTAGAGCTTGAGCTTGCTTGCAGAGAAATTACGGAATTTCTCGCAGAGATCATACAGCTCTATCTTATCGTCGAATTTCTTGACTTTTTTCTGCTTGCTTTTCTCGTCAGTCTCGGTAAGACGCTGGAATCTCTCGTCAGGCTCTTCCTCTTCCTTTTCCTCGTCCTCTTCTTTTCCTTTTCCTCGACCCATGCCGCTTGGAAGAGATATTATCTGTCCGCCTGCCTCGCCGTGCACCTCGATATTCTCAAGAGGTACTTTGCGCTTTCTGAAATAAGCGAATATAAATCCCCAGATAACCGCAAGAAGCAATACGAAAAGCGCCATAATAACGTAGACGGTCTCCGTTCTGAGCAAAAGGTTGAGTGGCTCTCTTTCCTCTCCTGGGAAAAAGGCGGCTAAGCAAAAGAGTGTACCGCATACGACTACCACTATAGTCACGCATATTAAATAAAGGTGTGCTTTTTTCATTATGCGTCCTCTCCCTCGCCCGTGGACTCTGCCTCAGGCTTAATTTCACTTTCGGTCTGCTCAATCGTGGACTCTACCTTTTTAGAGACGATCGGCTCAATCTTTTGATCAGCTTTTAGTTCAACCTTTTGATCAGGCTTTTGATCCTCTTCTTGCTTTTTAGGCTTTTTGTTCCACAAAAGAGAAGCTCTTATCTGCTTCTTTGCAAGACCCCATTGCTTCTTGAAATACTTAAAGAATGCGTCGTATTCCCTTTCAAGCTCGTCAAAGCTTTCCTTGGTGGCATAAGCGTCTTCGACCTCTAAGCCGTGCTCAAGTCTGAGACCCTTGAGCTGAGCGGATATGAAATCACGCTCCTTTAAAAGCTCGCCAAATCTCTGCTCGAGATCCTGAAGCTTTTCTTTATCTTCGGCTCTTAGCTCCTCGCTTTCCCTTTCAAGATCAAGAATAGCCTTTTTGTGCTGTTCCTCGCTCTCCTCGATCTGATTCTTGTGCGCTCTCTCGATGTCGGTGATCTCTTCCTCTTTCTTTTTGTCGTACTCCTCGATGGTGCGATTGCGATCGGCTACGTCCGAGCTGAGCTGAGCAACGCTGAGCCTGAGCTGATTTCTTTCTTCCTTGAGCTCCTCGTTACGGTCTGACGCCTCGCGAAGAGATTTTTTCAGCTCCTCGCACTCTTTTACGTCCTCCTGAATGCGATCCAAGCTCTCCTCGAGCATAAGAACGTACTCCTCGAGCGTAATTCCCTTTTTGTCGGCGCTCTCGCGAATAGACTCGATCTTTGCAAGAAGCTCCTTTTTCTTCTTCTCTTCCTCGTCTTTTTTCTCCTTGAGATAATCCTCTTCAAGCTTAGCAACCAGATCGTTGCCGTGAGAATACGCAAAAAACGAGGTCAAAGAGATCATTTCAGCGATCTCCTCCAAAAGTCCGTCTGAAAAGGGCGCTTCTCTCTTTCTTCTTTCCTCTATCGTGAATCCGTCTCCCTCGTACTGAGAGATATATTCGTAAAGCTCGACCGCCTTTCTGAACTTGATATTCATCTTCAAAACGTTGGTCTTAGTGATAGGGGGCTTGATCATAGCAACCTGAGACACGATCTGCATCAAGGGCTTGTTCAAAAGCGCTATAACGACGTGCTGGCAGGACTCTATCCTGTCGATTACGGAAAGCTCTTCCTTGTTGAAAATAGAATACGGATCACGCTTGGTCTCTTCCTTGAAATCGGTATTTAGGGTAATCGCTCCGTATCTGCTGATGACCTTTTTGCGAACGGTAAGCTCAGCCTTATACATATTGCCGTATTCAAGTATCTTCTTGAGTCTGAGATCAAGAAAATCACGCAAATAGATAAGGAGCATATACAAGAATTTGTTCTCGTATACTGCGTAGTCGCTCAGTCTCTCTACCATATAAAGCTTGTCGGGAGTAAGGGTGTCCGTTTCTTCCTTGGGCTTTCTCGTAATCAGCTCGCTGTGCTTTGCAAGATGCTCGAGAGATTCTCTCGAAACGTGCTTGACCTTTTCGATAATAACGACCTCGCCCTCGTTTTTTATGAACTGACGCTCCTCGGCAATAGCCTTTTCAACGTAGGGAAGACCCTCTTCGATCTGCTTGACCCATTCCTCGTCAATATGACAGATATTGCGGATAGTCTCCAATCTGTCCTGATCGCAGTTCGACCTCATCACGAGATCACGCTGTTTTATGCAGTTTTTGTCGTCCCTCGTATGCTCACGGTATGCTCGGAACGCCTTGTAATAAAGATTAAGTAAGCTCATTTTTAGATCGTTCTCTCAAGTCTTCTCAAATATTCCTTGCAAAGAGGCATTCCGTCCGAGAATATTTCGTCTATCTTTGCGCATAAGCCGTCTATCGAATTTCTGATATACACGGGGTTTTGGG
>JAZQYC010000055.1:0-4520 GCA_045633285.1 Clostridia bacterium
ACGATCTCATCAATGGACTTGAGGACGGCACTTACGTAAAGGTGTATATCTCGGGTGACTACAGCGTTTATCTGCTTACGGCAGACAGCGCTCTTCCCGACGCTTCATTTCCTTCAAGATACGATTATTTCTGCACCATTCATCCCGAGATGAAGGAGCAGGTACTCACCTCTGCAAGGCATGGCGGAGCAAGAATAGCCTTCAACGACCCCAGCGAGGGTAGCTGGCTTTGGTCGCTTATGCCCTTTATCGGAGGCTTGATCTTAGTTGTTATCATGTTCTTCATTCTCCGTGGCGCTCAGGGTGGCGGTGGCGGAGCTATGAGCTTTGGTAAAACTAAGGCTCGTATGAATACCAACGTTAAGGTACGTTTTTCCGACGTTGCTGGCGCTGACGAGGAAAAGGAAGAGCTCAAGGAGATCGTTGATTTTCTCAAAGCTCCCAAAAAGTTCACCGAGCTTGGCGCAAGAATCCCTAAGGGTGTACTTCTCGTAGGCCCTCCGGGAACGGGTAAAACTCTTTTTGCAAAAGCAGTTGCAGGTGAAGCAGGAGTCCCCTTCTTTTCTATAAGCGGATCGGACTTCGTGGAGATGTTCGTAGGTGTGGGCGCTTCCCGTGTTCGTGATATGTTCGAGCAGGCTAAGCGCAATATGCCCTGTATCATCTTTATCGACGAGATAGACGCAGTTGGTCGTCAGCGTGGTACTGGTCTTGGCGGTGGACACGACGAGAGAGAGCAGACTCTTAACCAGCTCCTCGTTCAGATGGACGGCTTCGAGGCTAACGACGGCATTATCATAATGGCTGCAACTAACCGTGCGGATATACTTGACCCCGCTCTTATGCGTCCGGGCAGATTCGATAGACAGATCTACGTCAACGCTCCCGACGTCAAGGGTCGTGAGGCTATACTCAAGGTGCATTCACGCAATAAGCCTATTGACAAAAATATTGATTTCAAGGTGCTTGCGCGTATGACGAGCGGTTTCACGGGAGCTGACATTGAGAATCTTCTCAACGAATCGGCTATCCTTGCCGCAAGAGCAAACAGAAAGGCTATCACGATGCACGATATACTCGAGGGTATAAACAAGGTTATCGCAGGTCCTAAGAAGACGAGCAGACTCGTTACCGAGACCGACAAGAGAATAACCGCTTACCACGAGGCAGGTCACGCAATTATCGGCAAGATCCTCCCCCGCTGTGACGAGGTACAGGAGGTCAGCATTATCCCGAGAGGAATGGCGGCTGGATATACCCTCTCTAGACCCGATAACGACGACAATCACGTCAGCCGTCAGAAGCTTCTCGAGCTTATCACTATGATGCTTGGCGGACGCGCCGCGGAAGAGATCGTGATCAAGGATATATCAACGGGCGCGTCTAACGACATTCAGAGAGCTTCCTCTATTGCTCGTAAGATGGTTACCGAATGGGGTATGAGCGAGGCAATAGGCAATTTCTTCCTCGGTGGCTCGGCAGAGATATTTATCGGTCGTGACTATCAGGCTCAGCACACCTACAGCGAGGAGCTTGGCGGAAAGATCGACGAGGAGATCAAGAAAATTCTTGACGAATGCTACGAGCGCGCACTCAAGATACTCAAGGACAATCGCTCCGTTCTCGACAATATGGTCAAGGTACTCTTTGAGAAAGAGACCATTTACACCGACGAGGTTGACGCTCTTATGAACGGCGCAAGCGCAAAGGACGTTATCGCAATGACTCAGAACGAATCAAGCAAGGTAAACGCCCTGATCATCACCGAAGCAGAGGCTCAGGCAAAAAAGGAAAAGGCTGAAAAAACGGACAATACGTCAATAGATAGCCCTTCTGATGAAACAGATGAAAAGGAAGAGCAAGACGAATCCTCCGAAAACGCAATGACCGAGCTTTTGATCGACAAGGACGATTTCAAGCCTCAGGACTAATATCACCCGCAAAAAAAGAGCGTTTGGCAAGTTTTGCCAAACGCTTTCTTTTTTACCAAGCCAATGATTATTGCATAAATATACATATATTCATTTATTTTTGCATATTTATCCAAAATAATAAAATTATTTTTGTTTATTTATACATATTACGTCAAAAACAGTTGCTCTTTTTGATAAAGGGTTGTATAATATTGATATTAAATTTGAAATACCTTTTAAGGAGAAAGAGAAATGAAAAAGTTTTTAGTTATCGCTTTGGCACTTATGCTTTCACTCTCCTGCCTTTTTGCAGGTTGCGGAAGCATGACGATCAACGCATTCGAGTCGGCTGAGTACGACGCAAACAAGGATCAGCTCGTTGTTGCAACCAACGCTGCTTTTGCTCCCTTCGAGTACAAGATGGGCAACAAGTTCGCTGGTATCGACATGGAGATCGCTAAGGGTCTTGCAGACTACCTCGGCTGGGAGATCGTTATCAAGGATATGGATTTTGACGCTGTAGTTACCTCTGTTGGCAAGAACGGAATTGATATTGCTATGGCAGGTCTTACCGTCAACGAAAAGCGTAAAGAGTCCGTTAACTTCACCGACAGCTACTACAACGCTTCACAGGTAGTTATAGTAAAGGACGGCGACACCTCTCTTGACGGTCTCACCACGAAGGAAGCTATCGACGCTGCTATCAACGTTGCAGGCGTTAAGATCGGTGTTCAGACAGGTACTACCGGTGAGGTTTACGTAAACGGTGACCTCGATCAGGGTGAGGACGGATTTGGATTTGAAGGTCTTGCAAACGCAGAGGCTAAGCCCTACGCTAATGCAGGTCTTGCAGTTCAGGATCTCAAGAACGGCGCAGTTAACTACGTAATCGTTGACGAAGCTCCCGCTAAGGCTATCGCAGCATCAATGGGCGGAGTTAAGGTAATCAACGTTGCTCTTACCGTTGAAGAGTACGCATTCGGCGTAGCAAAGGATCAGCCCAATCTTCTCGCTAAGGTTAACGAGTATCTTGCTAAGATCAAGAGCGACGGTACTTACGACAAGATCGCTGAAAAGTACTTCTCTCAGGAGATTAACGAGGACGCTGAATAATCAAAATGAAGGCTTGGACTAATTTTTACAATCAATTCTTCCTCTACGGAGGATACGAAGAAGTATTAAAAGGTCTCCTGGTCACGGTGGAAATCGCCGTGACCGGTCTTATTATAGGCGTAATTATCGGTACGCTTATCGCTATGGTCAAGATCATGCCTAAATACAAGCTTCTTCCGAGAATTCTCGAAAAGATCTGCAACGTATACGTAGGCTTCTTCCGTGGAACTCCTATGGTCGTACAGCTTCTTATCGGATATTTCGTATTGCTCCCCGCTCTTGGCATACTTGCCGACGGCGTAGTGGTTGCTATCATTATATTCGGTCTCAATAGCGGTGCATACGTATCAGAGATCATGAGAGCAGGTATTCAGTCTGTTGATCCCGGTCAGCTCGAGGCAGGAAGAGCGGTTGGACTGACTTATTGGTCTGCTATGTTCAAAATAGTCATTCCTCAGTCCATAAAAAACATTCTTCCCACTCTCGGTAACGAATTTATCGTTCTGATTAAGGAAACGTCCGTAGTCAGCTTTATAGCCGTAGTTGATATCACCAAGGCATTCAGAGCAATAGGTGACGCTAACTACGAATACATTATCCCCTATCTGATGCTTGCGCTCGTATATCTCGTTCTCGTAATGCTCATATCTTGGGGCATAAAAGTAATGGAAAGGAGGCTCAAGAAAAGTGACAGAACCTAATTCCACTCCCCTCGTAACAATCCGTGGACTCAAAAAGAGCTGGGGCGACAACCACGTTCTAAAAGGTGTAGACCTTGATATTCATAACGGCGAGGTAATAGCTATCGTTGGACCGTCAGGTTGCGGAAAATCGACCTTTTTGCGTTGTATCAACTGCTTAGAAGACCCAACGGCTGGCGAGATTATATTCAACGGCGAAAATCTTGCTGATATGAACGTCGATATCAACGTTCATAGACAAAAAATCGGTATGGTTTTTCAACAGTTCAATCTGTTCAACAATCTCACCGTTCTTGAAAATATCACCCTTGCGCCCGTAACTATCGCGCAGAAAAAAGCAAGAAAGATCGCTCGTCGTAATTTCTTTATATCTTTTGGCAATATTTTCCGCAAAAAAGCTAATAAGCTTCCCCATATCGAGGAAGAGGTCAATATCGAGCAGGTAAAAAGCGACGCCAATGAAAACGCTATCAAGCTTCTAAAAACGATAGGCTTAGAGGACAAGGCAAGCGCTTATCCCTCCACCCTATCAGGCGGACAGAAGCAGAGAATTGCAATAGTCAGATCTCTTGCTATGAATCCCTCGGTCATACTCTTTGACGAGCCTACCTCGGCTCTAGACCCCGAAATGGTCGGTGAGGTGCTCGATCTTATGAAGAAGCTTGCAGAAGGCGGAATGACGATGGTTATCGTTACGCACGAAATGGGCTTTGCAAGAGAGGTCGCAGACAGAGTACTCTTCATGGACGGCGGTGTGATCGCAGAGCAAGCACCCCCCGAAGAATTCTTCTCC
>JAZQYC010000056.1:0-1573 GCA_045633285.1 Clostridia bacterium
GAAACTGTCCGAACGCTTGGTGTATAAATTTCACCAATCCTATGACTCTTTGCGTAGCAACCTTATATAAGGAGTTCCCCGAGATCAAGGCTTTTGGGTGCTGTCACGAGGTGTTTGGTACTCAGGAGGTATTCAGAAGAATACTCAAAAAAGAGTACGGTATCGAGGTTAACCGTCACGATATCGAGACCAACGTGCTTGGCGTTAACCACTTTACTTGGGTAGACAAGGCGTACTGCAAGGGTCGCGACCTTTTTCCTATGCTTGACAAATTTATTGAGGAGCACCCCGAGGGATTGATCGACGAGGGTAATAAAAATTGGGTTAATAGTCCGTTTGGCTCAACTGATCTCGTTAAGTTCGATCTATATAAGCGTTTCGGTATACTTGGAGCGGCAGGTAGCAGACATCTTGCTGAGTTTTGCCCGACTGGTTGGTATTTGAAAGACCCTGAAACGGTCAAAAAATTCGGCTTTACACTCACTCCCGTATCATGGAGAAAAAAGGACTTGCAGGATAGAATAGAGAAGACCAACAAAATTATCGAAACGGGTGAATTTGAATTTTACGAGAGCGGAGAGGAGAGCGTTGCTCAGATCAAGGCGCTTTGCGGACTTGGAAGCTTTTTGACGAACGTAAATCTTCCTAACCAAGGACAGATGCCCGAGCTTCCCTTGGGCGCAGTAGTTGAAACGAACGCTTATTTTTCCTCAGATAGCGTAAGACCTATACTTGCAGGCAGACTTCCCGACAGCGTTCACGCGCTCGTCAGCAGAATATGCAGAGAACAGCAGACCGTTCTTGAGGGCGCGTTCAAGGGCGACTACGAGCTGGTGTTCAGCGCTTTTATGAATAACCCCAATATGCCTCTTGGCTTTTCTGAGGGCAGAAAGCTCTTCAACGAGATGCTCGAAAATACCAAAAACTACCTACCTAAGGACGCTTACGATAGATATTTTGCGACTCAAAAGGCGTAAAGTGAAAAATTGCGCTAAAATGACTCAAAACCGTTGACAAATCATAAAAAAAGTATATAATAGATTGAGTACAAAGCCGTTTAGCGGAAGGCAGGTGAGTTAGATGTCTACAATTAAAGTTGGTGAGAACGAGACCTTGGACAGCGCAATCAGACGTTTTAAGCGTAAATGCGCTCGTGACGGTATCATCGGTGACCTTCGTCGTAAGGAAGCATACGAAAAGCCCAGCGTAAAGCGTAAAAAGAAAGCAGAGGCTGCTCGTAAGCGCATGTACAAATCCTAATAGGTGAAATCGAACGCTCTTTAGTGCGTCAGTAATAGGGATTATTACTGACGCACTAGTTATATTTGCCTATCGGCAAGTTATATTACTTTCGCAGTTATATTTTGCTACGCAAAGTTATATTTACCCATAGGGTAAGTTATGGCAAATATAATATAACTTTGACTGGAAGTCAAAATATAACTTTTAGAATTATTCTAAAAATATAACTGTTTGCAACGCAAACAATATCACTTTACTTAAAACTTAATTTATGCTATAATTAACTTATGAGTGAAAGCATTTTAAGAGAAAAAGCAAAAGAGTTTGCTAA
>JAZQYC010000057.1:0-2024 GCA_045633285.1 Clostridia bacterium
AGGACATAGCTTTATAAAAACCTCGGACGCAAGGGATACTTGGAGCGACGTCGTTGATACAGTATTAAAGACCATACAAAAGAAGGACAAAAATGAAAAGAGTACTCTTTAAAACGCTAATTTTTATAATACTATCTATACTTTTAAGCTCAATGCTTGCTATAAACGCGTCGGCATCTACTTTGTCTGCCGAAATAGTGATCGAGCAAAAAACGGGTCGCATTCTTCACCAATCAAACGCAAGCGTCAGACTCCCCATGGCAAGCACTACGAAAATTATGGCGGCGCTCGTTGCAATCGAAAACAACGATCCTGACGATATAGTAATCATACCAAGAGAAGCTCAAGGAGTAGAGGGATCTTCCATTTATTTGAAAGCTGGAGAGAACTACACAGTGCGAGATCTTTTGTACGGCTTAATGTTAAGATCGGGAAACGATAGCGCCGTTGCTCTTGCAATTTATACTGCCGGAACTATTGAGAATTTCTGCACGCTAATGAATAAAAAAGCAAAGGAAATAGGAGCAAATGATACTAACTTTACGAATCCTCACGGCTTGCACGACGACAATCATTATACGACAGCTAAGGATCTTGCAATGATCACTCGAACGGCTTACGAAAACGAGCTCTTCAGAAAAATCGCCCGATCAAAGTTCTATGATCTAAAAAAGCAGAGGATATATAACAAAAACAAGCTTTTATCCTCGTATGAGGGAGCAGACGGCGTTAAAACGGGATACACGACTGTAGCAGGCAGATGTCTTGTTAGCTCATCAACGAAAAACGGCATGCAGGTTATATGCGTTACGCTTAACTGCTACGATATGTGGGAGAGAAGCAAGACGCTGATGACTAAGGCTCATGATAGCTTTTCAATGAGAAAGATAGTTAATCGTGATCAAAAATTTGATATATATCCCATTTGCGCAGAAAAAGAGGTTTATTATTGCGCCCCTAATTCAGATTTCTATTATCCGATAAAACAAGAGGAATTAAGTCAAATAACCTACAAAATCAAAACAAACAACCTTGTTGCCCCAATAAAAAAAGGGCAGTACTGCGGAAAGCTTGAGGTTTATCTCGATAATTGCTTGATTTTTCAAAAAAATATCTATACAATAGAGGAGATAAAACAAAAATCACTATTTGACCGAATCTTTGGCAAATAAATCGGAGATCACGATGAGAATAAATAAATATATTGCTGAATGCGGAGTAGCATCCCGTAGAAACGCCGACGTTTTGATCAGCGAAGGCAGAGTTAAGCTCAACGGAAAAACCGTTACCTCTCCCGGCGTTGACGTAAACGTAGAAAACGACAGCGTAGCTGTAGACGGAAGAAAAATAAATCTTCCGTCCAGCTTTACCTACATATTATTCAATAAACCCAAGGGTTGCGTAACGACCTCAAGCGACGATAAAGGACGAAAAACCGTTTTCGATTTCGTCGACGTCGATAAAAGGCTTTTTTCCGTAGGCAGACTTGATTACGATTCTGAGGGTATGCTTATTCTAACCAACGATGGAGAGCTTTCATTCCGCCTTACTCATCCCTCTAACGAAATTCCAAAAACCTATTCAGTCAAAATTGAGGGCGCAATATCAGAATCTGATATTGCCAAGCTTCGTGGCACGGTCAATCTTCCAGGCGGAGGAGTATCTCACCACGCAAGAATCAAAAGAGTAGACGAAAAGGACAGCTTTACCAAGCTTGAGGTAACCATTTACGAAGGTAAAAACCGACAGGTTCGTAAAATGTTTGAATCCGTCGGCAAAAACGTCGTATTTTTGAAGCGTACCGCAATAGGTGATTTCAGACTGGGTGGTTTATCAAGAGGAAGCTGGAGATACCTCAGAGAAGAGGAGATATATTACCTCAAAAACATTTGATCGTAAAAGTCGAATGGTACGCTTATAAAAATCTCGTTGCTTTCACAAATCTGCTTTCTTTCTCCCTTATAATTCATTATATAGGCAACTATTTTGTACAAATAATCATTGCCACAAAGAGCCATTTCGTC
>JAZQYC010000058.1:0-10283 GCA_045633285.1 Clostridia bacterium
TCTCAAACTCGTAGCCAGCCATTTCGGCAAGTTTAATGACGCCGTCTTGCGAAAAATACTTGACGCCACAGCCAATATCTCCGCTCCATTCGTCTATCATAGCGCCCTTATTAAGATCAACGGGCACGAACGCAAGCTCGCTGAGCCAGCCGTTAATACCGCCCTTTGAGTTGATATATCCTGCCGCCTCGCTAGTTCCCATTGCAATACCCAGCACGCAATTATCCTCAAGATCAAGGCTTCCTGCAAGCGCGGTAACGTCACCGTCGTTAGCTACCTCTAATGGTACGTCTCCGAAGGTCTTAGCTATATCTATATACATATTTTTGACTTTTTTCTCAAAGTCCTCGTCCGAGACCTTAACGAACAATGACGCAATCATTATACGGTTGGCAACGTATATTCCGGCAGAGGATACTCCGATAGCGTCTACCCTTGGCATCTTGGACGCAGCGGTCTTCATAGCGGTCAATATACCCTCGTAATGATAATCGGGATCGGAATTGAGCTTAGGACTCCAAACGACCTCCTCGCTATATACGACCTTGCCGTCTATTACTGCGCTGACCTTACGATCCGAGCCACCTGCGTCGAAGCCTATTCTGCAACCGTCAAGATGACCGCCGGCTTTCATGGAGCACGATCTTTCACAGGGAATATCGGAAAGTGAGCAAGGGACGACCTCAAAGGGATGCTCGTATACACGGCTCATAAGATCTGCGTCAAATTCTCTTGCTCCACCTTTTTTGTAAGAGGAGAGGAGCGTATTTGCAATGACGTCCGATCCTGCAACGTACAGCTTGTATCCGCCAACCGTCCAAAGCACGGTCTTGACCAGTCTTTCTATAATGAAGCAGTTTTCGTCATCGTGACCGCAACCGTCCTTGAATACCATAGTCTTATATAGATAGCGATATCCGTCGTTGCGCTCTAGGCAAAATTGAAAATCGGTCTTGTCTGCGCTCTCTTGCACTCTTTTTTCAAAGCCTAACAGCTCAAGAATAAAGGGCTTGAAGTTTTTGTCTATAGATGGAACGAATTTCATAACTGCCTCCTTTTACCTTTTTCTACATTATAGCAAATAATACGAGGAATTATTTGCACAAAAATTGCACGAATTTACACAAAAAGACACTAATATCAGTTGCTAAATTTATTGCGTTGTATTATACTTGAAAAAGGTGGTATTATGGAACGCAAGGGAGCAGAAATTCAATACGTTGGAAAAACCTTAAAAAACGTGCTCACAGTCAGCACGCTTTATTCCGTGCATTACTTCAAATATTGCAAAAAGTTCAATTTTCACGGAGAAAGGCACGATTTTTGGGAACTTGTGTACATAGACGCAGGAGTTGCAGGCGTTACCGCAGAGGACGAGGAATATACGCTCAAGCAGGGCGAGGTGATATTTCATAAGCCCAACGAGTATCACAATATCAGCACGGTCAATGGATACGCAAACTCCGTTATCGTGGGATTTGGATCAAAAAGCAGGCTGATGAAATTCTTTGAAAATAAGATATTTACTCTCAACACCTACGAAAAGAGCTTATTATCGGCTATTATCGAGGAGGGAATGGAGGCTTACGGCGAGACCATGAGCGAGGTGTACGCGCCTACTCTTCCCGAAAATAGATCTGAAAGGGTGGGTAGCGATCAGATAATCAGACAAAACCTAGAGCTTTTGCTTTTGTCTCTTATAAAAAGCAATTCAAAAAAAGTGGAAAAGCCCGTAGCAGAGAGCGTGAAATATCTTCATTCGGATAACCTCGTGGACGGCATCAAGGCGTATATCAACGACAATCTATACGGAGAGATCACGCTTGATAATATTGCGGGTGAGTTTTATTTTTCCAAGACATACGTCAAGAGCGTCTTTCGCAAAAAAACGGGGAGAAGCATCATAAAATACGTTATAGAGCTTAAGATAAACGAGGCGAAAAAGCTTATAAGTCAGGGCAAATATTCAGTCACCGAGATTGCGTATAAGCTTGGTTTTAATTCGTTGCAATATTTTTCAAGGCTATTCAAAATTTATACCAGAATGACCCCCACGGAATACGCAAGAAGAATAAAATACGATAAAGTTTTGAAATAATAATTTCTTACAAATAAATTGATATAGTCGTATAGTTTATAAATAGATAAATAAAAAAGAGGATACTATTATGTTATCATTAAAATCAATTACGAAGGACTATCTTTCGGGAGATAATACCGTCCGTGCGCTAAAAGGCGTTTCGCTCAATTTCAGAAAGAACGAATTCGTTTCTATTCTCGGAGCGTCAGGCTGTGGAAAGACCACTATGCTCAATATTATCGGAGGGCTTGACAAATATACATCGGGTGACCTTCTTATCAAGGGCGTCAGCACGAAGTATTTTGAGGATTCTGATTGGGACGCTTATAGAAATAACGCCATAGGCTTCGTTTTTCAGACCTATAATCTAATACCGCATCTGGACGTTCTTGCAAACGTTGAGATGGCGCTGACTTTAGCAGGTATTATGCCGAGCGAGAGAAAGCGTAGAGCAAAGGACGTTTTGAAAAAGGTCGGGCTTTCTGATCAGATACACAAAAAGCCCAATCAGCTTTCGGGCGGTCAGATGCAAAGAGTAGCTATTGCAAGAGCTCTTATCAACGATCCTGAGATCATTCTTGCAGACGAGCCCACGGGTGCTCTTGATACCGAGACGAGCGTTCAGGTAATGGATCTACTTAAAGAGGTCGCAAAGGAAAAGCTCGTTATCATGGTTACTCATAACCCCGAGCTTGCAAAAACCTACAGTACGAGAATCATTACTCTTTCAGACGGCTTGGTGATAGGAGATACCGACCCCTACGAGGAGTGCTTCGAGATAGAGGCAGAGGGAGAAGCAAAGAACAAGAAAAAGATCTCGGACAAGCAGAAGAAGGCTCTTGACTTCAAGCGTACGGCTATGGGATTTTTTACGGCGCTGAAGCTTTCGCTCAACAATCTTTTCACCAAGAAAACGAGAACTATTCTCACCGCATTTGCAGGATCTATCGGTATAATAGGTATAGCTCTCGTTCTTGCTATCAGCTCGGGTTTGACGACCTTTATCAACAAGATGCAGACCGATACGCTTGCAGAATTTCCCTTGCAGATCACGACCACGGGCTTTGACCTAACCGGAATGATGAAGGAGTACGCAGAGAATCAGAATCTTGAGCTCAAGGACGACGACAAGGTCTACGTCAACAACATCACGGGTCAGATGAACAGTCTAATGCGTGAAAATAAAATAACTGATAAGTACCTTGATGAGGTCGTAGGGGATATAGACAGCTCCTTATATACCGATATAGACGTTACCCGTATGGTCAACCTTAATCTGTTCAAAAAGACCGAGCAGACTATTCCGACTCCTATGGGTAATATGAAGACCACGATGTATTATAAGATAGGTCAGTCCGTCAGCATGACTAATATGACCTCTATGGCGGATATAACGCTTTGGGAGGAGATAGAGGGCGAGGAGAGCGAGATTCTTGATAACTTCACCGTTGAATACGGCAGACTGCCCCAAAACGCTAACGAGATCGTGCTCGTTCTCGATAGCTATAACAGAATATCGGATATCGAATTGCAGGCGCTTGGACTAACGAACGAAGCGTCACTCGAGAGCTTTGATATGTCCAGCGTTCTTGATATGAGCTACTATCTCGTTCATAATAACGAAATGTATACAAAGGGCGAGGAAGGCTACGTCAGCAACCTCAAGGCAAGCGTTATGCCCGGCGATATTACGGTTTACTATCTTGACCCGATGGCGATCAAAGCTGAGCAGGAGGAGAAATTCGACGAGCTTAAGTTCGTTGGAATAGTAAGAAGAAATAACTCTATGAGCACCTCGGGTTGCGTTTTGTATACCTCCGCTCTTCGTGAAAAGGTAATGGAAAAGGCAAACGAATCCGCTATCGTCAAGGCTCAAAAGGCAGACGAGAGTAAGGATATGGTGTCGGGTGAGGCGTTTGGTACGGGTAGCTCCGCATCAACCTACGACGATAGAATGTATCAGCTTGGCGCAAAGGATTCGATATACGAGATAACCATTTATCCCGTTGATTTTGATTCAAAAGAAGCGATAAAGGCTCGTCTTGATGCATATAACGATACCGTTGAGGACGAAAAGGACGAGGTAAGATATACCGATATCATTGCAACGGTAGTTGGTACGCTTAACGTCTTTATAGACGCAATATCCTACGTACTCATAGCGTTCACCTCGATATCTCTCGTGGTTTCCTCGATAATGATAGGAATCATCACATACGTTTCGGTTATTGAAAGAACGAAAGAGATCGGCGTGCTTCGCGCTCTCGGCGCAAGAAAGAAGGATATAGGAAGAGTATTTAACGCAGAGACTTTGATTATCGGCTTCTCGGCAGGACTGATGGGCGTTCTCGTGACCGTGCTTCTTTCTATACCTATCAACCTTATCTTGCAAGCGCTCGTTGGTCCGTCAATCGGAAATATAGCAAACCTTGAGCTGTTGCCTGCGATAATACTCGTCGCGATCAGCATGTTCTTGACATTTATATCGGGTCTAGTACCCTCGAGGATCGCTTCGAACAAAGACCCCGTTATAGCGCTCAGAACGGAATAATTTGATGGTTACAAAAGAGAAAAAGGGATTAAAACTAAATTTTAAGCTATGTAATTTTAGATTCTTTACAGCTCTATTTATTGCGTGCGCGCTCGGCGTGCTGATAGCGTTTGAGCTGTACGAATATAAGGTGGTAGATTACGTAGTGGCTATTTTATCAGGGACGGCAATTTTGTCCGTCCTTTTGATATTTAGAAAAAGATCAGCTCTTGCAATTATTATAATTCTGGGCTTTTCGCTTTTTTACGGCGCTACGGTAGGCTCGCTTTACGATAAACTAACTGACGACACCGATTATAGATCGGACTATATGACAGTCAGGATAGAATTCGTATCCGCAGACGGGGAAAGAATGACTTGCAGTACTGCCGAGGGAGTAGCCGAGCTTAGCGTTAGAAACAGCGAGGGCTTCGAGTTTCAAGAGGGAATGAGGCTTACTCTTGAGGACGTTCACGTGTCCAGCGTTTCTATCGTAAAAGATGGAGAGATTGACGGTTATCTGATCAACCAATCCGAAAGATATATTGTCAAGGCAAATAGCGTATACGAGGTCAAGGAGCATAGTCCCGATCTATCCGAAAGCCTTAGGCTCGGTATAAAAAGCGCGACCGCTGATTTGCCTATCGAGGAGAGAGTCATAATAGTTGCTCTTTTAACCGGTGATAAGTACGGAATAGACAGAGCCGTTTACGATAATTATAAAATATCAGGCATAGCTCACGTTCTTGCCGTATCAGGATTGCACGTGGTGTTTTTGTATTCAGCGGTCAATTTTCTGATGAGAAGTCTCAAAATCAGAAAGAAGATCAGGGTGATTTTATCAATTCCCGTACTCTTTCTATTTTCTGCGACGTGCTCGTTTGCGCCAAGCGTCATAAGAGCGTCGGTCATGCTTACCGTCAACTCCGTAGTTCCGGCAGTTAGCAGAAGAAGATACGATTCGCTATCGGCTATGAGCCTTTCTGCGCTCATAATTCTTGCCTTTGATCCTCTTGATCTATTCGACTACGGATTTATTTTGTCTTTTGCATCGGTGTTTGGAATAGTAACTCTTTCTCCTGTATTCAAAAGGCTATTCGGAAAACTACCCGTATTTTTGAGAGATTCTCTTGCTTTATCTACCTCGGTATCTCTTGCAACTTTTCCTCTTTTGGCGGAATTTTTCGGATACGTTTCCGTCCTGTCTGCAATTACTAATATCGTAGTAGTTCCCGTTCTTGGAATCTTTTACGGAGTGCTGTTTGCAAGCGTTTTGGTCGTATCGTTGTTTCCAATTTTATCATTTATCCTTATGCCCTGCGTTCTCGTCGTAAAAGCTATAAGCACGGTTGCAGGAATAGTTGCCTCTATTCCATTTGCAGTTCTTGAGGTGAGCGCTACGTTGTGGTTTACCTGCTCCTATTACGGCTCGGGTTTGCTTCTTTCCGATTACGTCTTTTTGAAGGGGGAATACAAGAGGGCTGTGTGGATAATATTTGCGCTCGTGATACTCTTTTATCTCGTAATTTAATTACTTTGCTTTACGGAATCAAAAGGTTGTGATATAATACAATTATGCTTGCTAACGAATTAAAAGACAGCTTAATACGTAGAATAGAGCCTTGTTATTACGTTTTTGGAGAGGATTCTTATCTCAGAGGCGAATGCTTGAGGCTATTGACCTCTCTTGCAGGAGAGGATTTTCGCGAGTTTAATCTGACGGTATTAGACGGAATGGATATAGAGTTTTCGGATATAAACGAGGCTATATGTCAAGTACCTTTTATGTCAGAGAGGAGAGTAGTTCTCGTCAAGGACTTTGAAAAATCGCTCACCGACAAGGAGTATAAGAGCTTATCAGATTCTATCAAGAGGCTTACCGATTGCACCGTAGTATTTTTGCGTAGCGGTGGACGAGATAGAGCAAAAGCAAACGATCCGTCCAAGCTCGGCGTAGCCGTAGATTGCTCACCGCTCAGCGAAAGTGAAGTCGTTGAGTATATTGAAAACAAATGCTCTGAGCTTGGTTATTCTATCAATAGAGGAGCTTCGCTCAAAATTGCAAAATATACCTCTCTTGATATGTCAAGAGTGGTTTCCGAGATCAATAAGCTGACTGCGTATTGCATGGAGACCAAGGTTATATCGGATATGGCGGTCGACGAGATCGTAAGCTGTGATATAGAGTTCGTGGTGTACGCCTTGTCAAACGCCGTCGCAGAGCGCAACGCAAGAGAAGCTTATAAGCTCGTTGAGCAGGGCAGAGGAGATCAGGGCAAGAGCCTTGGTATGCTGACCGCCCTTACCAATCAGTTCAGAAGAATGCTCCACGTTCTTTTGAATAAAGGACTTCCACCCGTTCTACTTGCAGGACATCTTGGAGTCAAGGAGTTCGTAGTGACCAAGACGCTTAATCTTGCAAGCAGATTCAAGCAGGTCAGACTCAAAGCGATAGTAGATAAGCTCGAGGATCTTGAGTACGAGTTCAAGAGTGGTAGGCTTGCAGATGCAGGCGACGCGCTCTTTATAGGCGTAGCCTTTGCCCTTGCAGTATAAAAATGTATATCAGAAGAATTATTTTAGCTCCCCAGCAGAAAATGGAATATAAGGACAAATTGTATCTCCTCCCAACCGTTGTTGCGAGGATACTTTTGTATTTGAGCTTTATACTTTACGCTTGGCAAATGACGGGAATGGTGATAAACTCCGTACCGTATATTTCGGGAAACAGCGTAATGGAGTATAAAACGGCGTTTATTATATGTCAGCTCGTGTCTGCAGGGGTAAATCTAATCGTGTTTGAGTTAGTGGGGTCTTTCTATTACGGCTTCATAAGACCGATCTGTCCGCCTGTTGGGCTTACTAAAGATGGATTTATGGTCTATCTGCGCATTGGTTATATTCTGAGAAATATAATTGCAGGCGTGATCAAGCTTCTTTTTATCAAGACAGATCTTCATCTTTTTGCATTTGATTCGCTTATAAATCTTGGTTGTACGGTGCTCGTTTTGTCCCTAATTTTAGTCTACGTTATGGCAAAATACGTACCAACCGTGGCAAAGCCTGCCTTTTTGAAATGCTCGTGTCTGCCTTTTTTGGTATATGAGGCTATCGTGATCGGGGTGAGTTTAATATGAAAAGGATAGCTTGTTTGATTTTAATACTTACGATCTTGATCACGTCCTTTATACCGTTTGCCGTGGCAGAGGAGAGCGTGGACTCTCGCGCCTACGAGATAATGAAGGAGTTCGTATCCTTGCATCCCTACAGAAAATCGGGCACGGAGGGAGAGCGAAACGCGGGTAAATTCATTGCGGACTTTTTAAAAAATGTCGGCTACACGGTAGAGCATCAGCACTTTACCTATAATCTATACGGTGACGTTCTCGGTTTGGGAGAGCTTGTTGAGGACGAGAATATCGTCGCAAGGCTTGATTCGGATTCGACTAAAACGGTGGTGATCGGCGCTCATTACGATAACGTTTTTTCCACGGGCGAGGGTCAGGGCGCGTACGACAACGGTAGCGGAATAGGTATTCTGCTTGCTCTTGCAGAGTATTTTGCGGATAAAGCTCTTGACTACGACCTAGAGATAGTTGCCTTCGGTGGAGAGGAGACGGGGCTTTACGGTAGCAAGCATTACGTAGAGTACGCCTCTGCAAGCAAGAAGAGCAATTTGCTCTTGTACGTAAATCTCGACTCTATTCTTGCAGGAGACGAGCTCTTTATGTACTGTGACGAGGTCAAGACATATCACGAGGAATATTTCGCAAACGTAGCAAAGGAGCTTTCTCTTAGCGTCAGTACCTTTCCTGAGTACAAGGGAGTAGCAGGGGTGTATATGGAGGGGGACAAGCTTCCCTACACGCATACGGCGCTTCAGTCAGATAACGCAAGCTTTTTCAACGACGGTATAATGACCGTGAGCTTCTCCTCCTTCAGCTTAGAGCGTGAATACGTTGAAAGCGTGAACGAGAGCGTTCGCTACGATAACGTTATGCACACCGAAAAAGATAACCTAGAGAGAATTTGTCAGCTCTACGGCGAAGAGGGTAAGCAAAAAATGGAGACCGCTTACAAGCTACTTGAGAGCACTCTTACAAGATCTGATTTCGTTGATCAAATGATATACGCAAAGAAGAATAATCCAAGCTACGATAATCTTGCAGACGGTTCGCTCTACAAGGTAATCTCTCTGATAATTATCGGAGCGCTTTTCGTACTTTTAATAATATTTTACGGCGTTTCATACAAAAAAGCGGAGCGTGATATCAAAAACAGAATCAAGAAGCTTCCGCCTCCCGATATTTTCAGCGATTTTTAATAAAATAGACGGAAAATTTCCCTTGGACAGTTGCAAATATATAGAATATTTGTTATTATAATATATTATAACGGTTCGGAGGAGAGAAAATGGATCTATTTCTCATTATCGATCTATTAGTGCTTATCGGCACGCTCGTTTTACTTTTCGTTTTTTTCAAGAAGAAGCACAACTTAGTCGTCGGACTTATCATGCTCGCCGTGGTCGGCGCTGCCGTCGGTATCAACGCTCTTTACGCTTCGGAGGGAGGCAAGTCTCTCCATATCGCAAAGACTATTGCCGATTATGCGGTGCTCTTTTTGATCATCGCATTTTGCGCGATCTATCAGTCCTCACTCAAGGCGTTTTGCGCAGGACTTGGTAAGAGCAGAAAAGATCAGGTCATAAGCGGTTTCGTGAGCAACGACGAGGAGCTTTCTCTCGCTGCCCGTGATATCGTACGCGCCGTTCAGTCAATGGCTAAGAACGATATCGGCGGTATCATAATCATTGCGCCCACCTCCGTTCCTGAGCACATCATTCGTAGCGGAACGGTCATGAACGCAGTTCTTTCCACTCCTCTTCTCGAGAGTATCTTTAACAAAAAATCACCCCTCCACGACGGAGCGGTTATAGTTCAGGGCAACCGTATACTTGCGGCAGGCTGTTTCCTCCCTCTGTCGCAGGAGATATCTATATCCAAGGATCTCGGTACTCGTCATAGAGCCGCTATCGGTATCACCGAGGAATCGGACGTTATGGCTATCGTAGTCAGCGAGGAGACCGGAGTCGTTTCCCTTGCAAAGAACGCTCAGCTTAAGCGTTATATGACCCCCGAGAAGCTTCTCGATCATATCGAGGACGCATTCGGCATTTTGTATCAACCCGTAAAATCCAAGATTCGCAAAAGATAAATAAGGAGCATTATGAAAAATCTTGTAAAAATACCCGAAATCTATTTACCTGAAAAAGATTATTACGAGTGGGCGGTAGTTGCCTGCGACCAGTTTACGAGCGAGCCCTGGTATTGGGAGAAGCTTGATAAAACCGTAGGAGACAAGCCCAGCACGCTCAGAATCACCTTTCCCGAGGTTTACCTTGGAAAAGAGGACGACAAGCGTATAGAGAGCATCAATTCCACCATGCGTGAGTACGTAGAGGGCAGAGTTCTTTCCAAAAAGCTCAATTCCTTTATTTTGGTCGAAAGAGAGACCGAGGGCAAGGTTAGAACGGGTCTTATGATATGCGTAGACCTCGACAAATACGACTTCACTCCCTTTGCGGACGTTCCCGTCAAGGCGACCGAGGGTACTATTCTCTCAAGAATACCCCCGAGAGTAAAGATTAGAGAGAACGCTCCCTTGGAGCTT
>JAZQYC010000059.1:0-2678 GCA_045633285.1 Clostridia bacterium
TGCAAATTCTTATTTTCCTAACTGTTCGACCTATTGGAATTTGTTAGTATCTATTACCATAAATTGATTTCGCTTTTTCAGTATATTTCTTTACGAACTCGGTCTTTGCTTTTGTATAAGAATCTCGATTATGCTCGTATTCTTTCCATAAAGAAATCTTTAATTTTTCATACCCCTTTGCGATATCGGGAAACTCGATAAGATAATCTCTAAAATACAATTCATCGTTATCCCCTGCATATCTCAAATGCAAATGAAATACTCTCTCGGAAAATCCATTTTCGGTATATCCTTTATTAAAAGAAATTCTATCTTCGCTTTGCGACATACAAATATAGCCGTTGTTTGTAATCAAATCTTTATAATCAAGCAGGTTTCTTTCCTTTGGAACTTCTACAAGAATATCAATAATTGGTTTTGCCCATATATCAGGGATTGCCGTACTTCCTATATGCCTTATTTTTTCGACCTGCGGAAGAATGTTTTTCAATAGGCTTTCTTCTTCAAGATACCATTCTTCCCAGCATTCTTGATGTTTCGTTAAAATGATAGGAAACAACTGCCACAGTTCTTCCAAGCTCATTTCTGATAATTTCTTTCCCATTGCTCATTCCTGAAAATTCTTATTTATCGGTGAGTTTATTATAACATAAAAGAAAATTTAATTCAATTTGTTTTGCGTGGTAAAAGAAAACTCGACTTATTAAAAGACAAGTTTTATGATTTATTCAATTAAATTCCCTAAGGGAAACGCCCATATTCGATTTCTTTTTTTGTAAAAATCAGGATCATAATATTTTCATTCTCACATAAAATCGTAGTGCGTCATATTATGCAATATAGAATTTTTCAGGAGGTGAATATATGTCCTTTGTAAACAACAACAACGAGCGGTTGCCGGGACCTATACATGGAAATGCGTTGAACGGTCTTTGTGAAAAGGTTTGCTTGCAGGTCAAAAAAGTATTTGATGCGTGTATGCGTCAAACGACGGAGGAAAACGTAACGGTTACTCTTACCGATCTCAGCCCTGCAAATCCCGTGTATCCGCTTACTTTCGTTAGTGGTAGAAGCACGGTTTCTCGTGGTGTTATCTCAAATCTAATCATAGATCCTATCGACGACAGACCTTGTTTATCAAGACTTCGCGCAAATATCGGTCTGCCTATCGAGGTGGCTTATACCGATAGTGAGGGTAATCCCGGCCGTGGAAACGCAACGATAACCATTCCCGTCGATATCGTTATAGGAACGCCCGAACCTGCTATCATACCTTATTCAGTAGAGGCAGTAGTCGGCGCAGTTCTTCCCGAGGGTACTTACGCAGGGGAAAGCACGTTTAACGTAACGGCTTGTGTAACGATCGTTATCAAGACCGAAACGGACGTGGAGCTTCTCGTGCCTACCTACGGTTATTGCTACATACCGCCTTGCCAGGAGTTTTCTCAAGACGTTTGCGCTGGTTTTTTTGAGTTACCGCTCTTCCCTGGGTCAACTCCTCAGAATTCCTAAGTTAAGATCAAAGGGCTCGTTTGAGTCCTTTTTTCTTTTCAAAACAATTGCTTAAAGCTCGTAATTTTGCTATAATAAAATTATGAAGATATTTGCAATCAGCGACCTACACCTCGGAGCAAGCGTGGATAAGCCCATGGATATATTCGGAGGAGCGTGGGACAATTATTGGGACGTAATCAAAAATAATTGGAGAAAGAATATCTCCGACGAGGATATCGTTTTGATCTCAGGCGATATCAGTTGGGCTATGTTTTTAAACGAGGCTATTCCTGATCTTGAGGATATTGCATCTCTTCCCGGAAGAAAAATTATTATCAAGGGCAACCACGATTATTGGTGGGGATCTCTGTCTAAGGTCAAGTCAATCTTGCCAAGTAGTATACAAGTCATACAAAACGACGCAATCAAGATAGACGGATACGTTTTCTTTGGTTCGAGAGGCTGGACCTGTCCTGACAAAAAATGGAGCGAGCAGGACGAAAAGATATACAAAAGAGAGGGAGAGAGATTAAAGCTTTCTGTCATTACTGCAAAAAAACTCATGCAGGAGGGCGACGTTCTCGTTGGAATGATGCATTTTCCTCCGTTTAACACCCTCAGAGAGGATAGCGTGTTTACCGAAATTTTTGAAAAAGAAGAGGTCAGAACGGTTGTTTACGGACATCTTCACGGCAAGCAGAGCAGGGTTGCTCCAAAGGTTATTAAAAACGGAGTAGAGTATTACCTTACCTCTTGCGATCAGATAAATAATTCGCCAATAAGGCTTTTTTAGTAAAAAAATTCAAATTTTTCAAAACTAATCAAAAAATAGGGAATTGAAACCACCACGTATTATTACAATATGTTGTGGTTTCTTTGTTATATGCCACAATATATTGATATTGTGGTTTTATTTCCCTAAAATTTGAAAAATTTTCCCAAAAAAATAATAAAAAAGTGGTTGACAGTGGTCAAGTGGTGTGGTAGAATATTTGCGAGGTTAAAAAGTATGTATTTCGGAAGATATTTTCATTCAATAGACCAAAAGGGTCGTATGAGATTGCCCTCCAAGCTCCGTCAGGACATGGGGGACAAGATCCACGTTATCCAGGGGTCACCGAAATGTCTCTTCGTTTTTTCGGGCGAGGAGTTTAATGCTTTTGCCGAAAAGCTTATTGAGGTTT
>JAZQYC010000060.1:0-7029 GCA_045633285.1 Clostridia bacterium
AGACCGCTTGGCCTCCGACTTGCTCGGAAGACTCATTAAGAGCCTCTATTGCTCTATCTGTAAATATCTCCCAGCCTCGTCCCTTATGAGAGTTTGCCATATCCTTGCGTACGGTGAGAGCCGTATTGAGAAGCAATACGCCGTTTTTAGCCCATTTTACGAGGCTTCCCGAGGTAGGTCTGGGTATACCGAGATCGCTATGAAGTTCCTTAAATATATTCACAAGCGAGGGTGGCTGTTGAACGCCGTCCTTGACTGAAAAAGCAAGTCCGTGCGCTTGCCCCTCTCCGTGATAGGGATCTTGGCCGAGAATAACCGCCTTGACCTCGTCGTACGGAGTATAAGAAAATGCGTTGAAAATATCGTACATATCAGGATAGATCGTGCGCTCACGGTATTCCTTTTTCAGAAACTCTCTCAGCTCAAGATAATACGACTTATCAAATTCCTCTCCGAGATAATCGTCCCACTTATTGTTGAATTTAAACATAGCTCTCCTTAAAGCAAAAAGGACAGCTCAAGGCTGTCCCTCTTGTATCGCTTAAATTATTTAACTGCGTCCTTGAAAGCCTTAGCTGCCTTAAACGCCGGAACCTTGCTTGCAGGGATAGCGATCTCTGCGCCAGTCTGAGGATTAACGCCGGTGCGTGCCTTTCTCTCTTTGATCTCAAAAGATCCGAGACCTGCGATCTGAACCTTCTCGCCAGCCTTAACCTGATCAACGATAATCTCAGCAATGGCGTCAATTACTGCGCCTGCCTGTTTTCCGGTCAAATTGACCTTTGCTCCAAGTTCCTTGATAAACTCTGTCTTATTCATCTGTGATACTCCTTGATTTTTTTGAAGGTAGCACTTTCTCCCCTACCATCACGCTTAGTTTACCCAATTAAATTACGTTTGTCAATACGTTTTTTAAAAATTATTGATTTTTACTCATTTTTTTAGCCATTTTGCCAACAAAAACCGTTCTTACCGTATCAAAATTATACAAGATTAGACCGTCTATTCCCTTGACTGATACGCTCAAAGCGTGTAAAATACTTAAAAAACAATAAGGAAACGGATATTTATGATCAAGCATATAGTTTGTTTTAAGCTCAAGGACTCAAATTTTGAGTCTAAGCAGAAAGCCAAGGAAGTCCTCGAATCCATGAGAGGAAACGTAGATCTTCTGAGAGGTCTCGAGGTTGGCGTAGATTTTCTCGGATCAGATCGCTCGTACGACTTAATTCTTCAGACCCTTTTTGATTCAAAGGAGGATCTCGACGCATATCAGGCACACCCTTACCACTGTGACGTCGTAAAAAAATATATGCATCAGGTACGCTCTGCAAGCGTAGCCGTAGACTACGAGATCGATGAATAAGACGAGAACTGCTATCGTTACGGGAGCTTCGGGCGGAATCGGTCGTGCAATTTCCTTATCTCTTGCAAAGGACGGATATAACGTCGTCGTTCACTATAACAATAGTGAAAAAGAAGCGCAAAGTCTTGTAAAAGAGATTAAGAGTATCACAAACGCCATTGCTATTTCAAAGGACCTATCCAACCCTGAAAAGGCTATAGAGCTATACGATGAAGCAACTAAATATTTCGGATTTATTGATACGGTCGTTTGCGTAGCTGGTGTGAGCCACTACGATAGCTTTGAATCACTCACCGTATCAGATTACAGAAGAGTAACCGATATCAATCTTGGCTCTCATATGCTCTTAATATCCTCTGCCCTTCCCAAAATGAGACAGAAAAAATATGGACGTATCGTAGTTATATCGTCCATATGGGGAGAAATGGGCGCAAGCTGGGAGGTACTATATTCCACCACTAAGTCTGCCCTTATCGGTATGACTAAAGCTTTATCCAAAGAGGTTGCAGTGGACGGAATCACGGTAAACGCAGTTACTCCCGGAGTAATAGAGACCGCTATGCTTGAGCATTTTTCAGACGAAGATAAATCCGATATTCTCAGCGATATCCCCTCAGGCAGATTCGGAAAGCCCGAGGACGTTGCAGGGCTTGTGAGATTTTTGTGTTCAAGAGAGGCAGAATATATCACGGGAGAGGTTATCGGGGTAAACGGCGGATACGGCAAATAATTGCTTCCCCACTTAAATTTAATTTTTTTACAGCACAAAAGCGCACTCGATCAAAGGGTGCGTTTTTTTGCGTGATTTATTAAACTAAAAATTTTTGTGAGCTGTAAGTGAAAAAGTTAAAAAATTATGTCCTTAAAGATCGGTCTGTTCTTCAGCTTTGAGCGCTTCCTCGTACTTAGAAAGAATGATTGCTCTTACCTCTTCTCTCGTCTCGGTGTTGATAGGATGTGCTATATCCTTGTACTCACCGTCGGGAGTTTTGCGGCTGGGCATCGCGATGAAGCAACCGTCAGTTCCCTCGATTACCTTGATGTCGTGCACAACGAAGCAATCATCAATAGTAATAGATGCAACTGCTCTTAACTTCTTCTCGTCTTTCTTGACGATTCTGATACGAACGTCCGTAATTTTCATAATTCACCCCTTAAACTTTTGTGTGCATTACACACTATTGCGTATAGTATACACTAAACACAAATAAATTTCAACGATTTTTAGAATATTTTTAGCAAAAATATAGAAAATTTTGCCAATTTAATGGATTTTTGACCCATATAAGTATTGATTTCACAAAAAGATCGCACCATTTTACGCCTATGCTCATATAATACCGTATGAAAAACTCTCTGCCATTTAGCTATATTCACTTCATTGGAATACTCGGATCAAGCATGAGCAATCTCGCTCTTTTGACTAGAAAGCTCGGCGCAACAGTCAGCGGATCGGATAGATCTATCTCGAACAAACTTGCAATTCTTAAGCAAAACGATATTACGGCGTACGTAGGAGCTGATACGAGCGTTGCGAATAATGCCGATCTTGTCGTTTACTCCTCTGCCGTGCCAGACTATGACGAGGAGCTGTCGTACTGTCGATCTATAGGAAAGCAATGTATGGACAGATCTGAGTATCTCGGACTTATCTGCTCACTCTTTAAAAGAGTCGTTGCGGTCTCAGGAACACATGGGAAAAGCACGGTTACTGCAATGATCGGAGAAATTTTTAAAACGGCAGGACTGAGTCCTGCTATCCATCTTGGCGGTGAGTACGAAAACTCGTTTGACTTTGATGGAGAATATTTTATTACCGAGGCGTGTGAATATAGGGAGAGCTTTTTGTCTATCTCTTCCGACGTTGCTATAGTATTAAATATCGAGAGCGATCATCCCGATTACTATAGATCAATGGAGGATCTGTATTCGGCTTTTAATAAATTTATAAGCAACCTCAAGCCTACGGGAATATTGATATCGGGTGACACTCTTGATCTTTCTACCGATCAAAAAACGTACAAAATTGGTCGTGACGCATACGCAGACAAGGTATATCAGCATAACGGCTATCTTTCCTTCGTTCCATACGTGCTTGGGAAAAAATACCCTGAGCTTACTCTCAGCGTACGAGGTGAGCACAACGTAACGAACGCCCTGTTTGCTCTCCTTGCATCTAAGCTCGAGGGCATATCTCCCGATATCGCAGTATCTGCGCTTAGCTCGTTCCATGGTGTCGGAAGACGGTTTGAAGCAGTCAAAAGAATTAACGGCGCAGAGATAATACTCGACTATGCTCATCACCCTACCGAGATAATAGCCTCTATCAAAACTGCTAAATTAAGCGCTGACTACGTGACGGTATATTTCCAGCCACACACCTACTCTCGAACGGAAAAGCTCTTTTCCTCCTTTTTAACAGCTTTTGATGATGCCGACAAGGTAGTTATTGTAGAAGAATTCCCTGCCAGAGAGACCCCCGATATGGGAAAATCAGCCAGAGAGCTTGCAAACGCTCTTTATAAGAGAAAAAAGTGCTTGTACGTATCTCTTGAAAAGGCAAAAGAGCTACTTTATTCAACTACTTATCACGGTGAAACCGTTTTATTGCTTGGCGCAGGTAATATTGATAGTATACTATAAGGCTCAAATTGTTGAAAAAAGACCAATAGTTTGATATACTATATATATGAACGGTTACGAAAGAGCAATCTCTGCACGAATAAACAGATACGAGCGCATCAAGATCATCGATTTTCTGCGCGGTTTTTGCGTGCTGTTGATGATCTTCGACCACACGATGTACGATCTTAAGTACGTTGCTCCATATCTCTGGGGATATACCGCGTTTTCGATCAGAGTTTCAAGCCTTGCATCTCAATATTGGTCGAGCGGACTGAGAGCCTACGGCTGGATTTGCGCCGTTGGTTGCTTCGTATTCCTTTGCGGTATGAGCACGGGACTTTCAAGAAACAATCTTTTAAGAGGAATAAGGCTGACTTTAGTCGCCTATCTTATAACCGCAGTCACGAGAGCAGGAGAAATTATTCTTAATATGCGTGGCATTGCAATAAACTTCGGCGTTCTTCACACCCTCTCCTTTTGCATCATGTGCTACGCCTTATGCGCAGAGGGAGCAAAGGGCTTCACTCTCTTTATGACACATCGCAGGACTTATAATCTTTCAGACGTTTTCGTTCTGATCCTTTTTGCTTGTAGCGTGTACGCTACGATATCTTACGGAATCAATCCGTCGTATTATCCACCGAATTACAAATTCATCTCCATATCCGATATGGAGCTCAGCGATTTCATTGCCTACGGCTTGGGAATAGACAAAACGTTACCGTCAAGCGACTATATCCCCGTTCTTCCATGGCTTTTCGTGTTCTTTACAGGAGCTTTCAGCGCAGGTTTTTTAAAGCGTAAACGCAGATTCACCGAGGAAAAACACACACCCGATATTATCTCCAACATCGGTAGCCATAGTTTAATAGTTTATATCGTTCATCAGCCCGTTTTGTACGCTGTTATGTATATCGTTGGGGTTATACTTACGGGAAAAATTATACTTATTTAGGGTGATATTATGAAAAAACCTTCTATTTTTGCATATCTTGAGCAGGCAAACGTTGATCCCAATCTTATTGCGCTCAAGCAAGGATCGATCACACTTACGCACGGACAATTCATGCAAGCTATCAAATCGTGCGCAGACAGGCTCGCAAAAGCAGGAATAAATAAGGGTGACGTCGTAACGATCTCCCTGCCTAATATCGTAGAAGGACTTATATCGTTTTATGCGGTGAACGCAGTCGGAGCTATCGCAAATATGGTTCACCCCTCTCTTCCTAATTTTAAGCTAATGGAGATTCAAGAGTCTACCCATAGCAAGCTTCTTATAGGTCTTCATCACCAAAAAGCAAAAGGGCTTAAGATCGAATGCGACAAGAAGGATTCTGCTTGTAGCTGGTCCAGCTTTATGGCTCAAAACGCAGAGCCTATCGAATACAATAGATCAGACTCTATTTCGGTATACCTGCATAGCGGAGGCACTACGGACAATCCAAAAACCATAGTCTTATCTTCCAAGCAGTTCAATGGAGTAGCTATCGGACTCAAGACTATGTTCAAAAAAGGCGAAACCGAGGGATTTAAGGCTCTCACCGTTCTTCCGATGTTCCACGGCTTTGGACTAGGCGCAGGTATGCACGCAACGCTGTGCTTAGGAATGGAGCTCGTTCTCGTTCCAAAGTTTGACAAAGCTACCACCCCCTCTCTTATCATAAAAGAGCAGATCAATATGATCCTTGGCGTACCCGTTATTTACGAGGCTATACTCAATCACCCCGACATACAAAACTCTTCCGATCTATCTTGCCTTAAATACTGCTTCGTAGGTGGAGACAAAACTCCAATGGAGCTACTCTCGAGATTTAACGCAATGCTCACCAAGAAAAATTCCGTCTCTAAGCTATGCGAGGGATACGGTCTCACGGAATGCGTATCAGTGTGCGCGGTTAATCGCAACGACAAATACAGAATAGGCTCTATCGGTCTACCTCTTGACAACGTAACGCTTGGTATACTCAGTCAGGAAAATACCTTCCTTGAATCAGAAAGCATAGGTGAAATATGCATCGCGGGCGACACCGTAATGGATAGATACCTCTCCTACGATATATCAGATTGCTTTATGGAAAAGGACGGCAAGATCTGGCTCAGAACGGGTGATTACGGATATCGTGACAGCGAGGGATACTATTATTTCGTAGAACGCAAAAAGAGAATAGTCAAGATAAGCGGAGTAACGGTATTTCCAAGCGAGGTCGAGCTGATACTACGAACTAATTACAACGTAGCCAACGTTTTCGTAAAGCCAATATCAAAGACCAATCCAAGGCTAAAGGCGTTCGTAGTCCTCAAAAAAGACGCTTACGTCAGCCAAGAGGAGCTGATCGAATATTGCTCGGCGCATCTTATGAAATGGGCTGTACCTGAACAAATAGTCTTTCTGGACGCTCTTCCAATGACTCCGGTTGGAAAGGTAGATAAGAAAAACAAAATTTTTAACTAAAAAAATAAGGACTTAACCTCATTGTTAAGTCCTATCCTTTTTCTCTCGGAATTATTTACCGAAATATCTCTTCAAAAGCCCTTTAAATCCTGCGCCGTGACGAGCCTCGTCCTTTGCCATCTCGTGTACGGTATCGTGTACTGCGTCGTAGCCAAGCTGTTTTGCGCGAATAGCAAGATCAAGCTTACCCTTGCATGCTCCAGCCTCAGCCATAGCGCGAAGCTCGAGATTCTTTTCAGTTGAATCGGTTACTACCTCTCCGAGAAGCTCAGCAAACTTTGCAGCGTGCTCTGCTTCCTCAAAAGCGTATCTCTTGTAAGCCTCTGCGATCTCAGGATATCCCTCACGCTCAGCAACTCTGCTCATAGCAAGGTACATTCCAACCTCGGTGCACTCGCCCATAAAGTTGTCACGAAGTCCTGCATCAACCTCAGCGTCCTCTACCATACCGTCTCCAACGTGATGTTCGCAAGCAAATCCCTCGTTTTCAGACTTGATATCCTCAAACTTAGGAGCACCGCACTGAGGGCACTTTTCTACGTCGTTTTCAACTACGCAACCACAAATCATACATCTTTTCATTACT
>JAZQYC010000061.1:0-1294 GCA_045633285.1 Clostridia bacterium
TTTATTCCCAATCTCCCTGTCGAGCCTTGTCGGTCTTTGTCGAAAAGTAGTAGGTACAAATAAAAAAAGAGAAATCTTACGGTGAAGATTTCTCTTTGATTTAATTTGATTTTCGCTAAAGGCGTTTATGCTTGCAACGTCCAGATGTGCTTGATTACTACATGATCGTTTGAGTTATCCTCGTAAACTGCCTCTCCGTCGTCGCTGATATAGAACATTACTGCTCCGCTGACGTATACACAGTCGTTGACCTCAATATAATCCGCAGTTGCCGTTCCGTTCTTAACGAGAGTAAGCTGTCCGTTTGCAAAGCTTGCAGTAAGATTCGAGCCTGCATAGTTTGAAAAGTCCTCAAGCTTCTGCTCGTATTCTGCCTTGTTTGCGCTGGTCTTGACCATTTCAATCTGAATGGGCTCGTTATCAAACAGGTATTCGAGCATATTCTGATTCTTTGCTTCCATAAGCATTGCCCAATATGCGTCGGAAACCTCTACTACGGTCTCGGTATACTTGTAGGTCTTGCCGTCTACCTTGTTTCCAAGCTCTATCCACGCCTTGGGAGCGCCTCCCTCGGTGTAGCGCCACAAGCGATCGTTCGTTGCGAGGAAGCTACTCAAGGTCTGCTCGGTCTCCTGATAATAGTACATCTTGAAGTTATTTGCAACGTAAGCTCCGTTGGGGTTATTCAACCACTCCTCTTCAGTTCCCTCGTAGTAGAGTCCTACTGCCTCAAAGCCGTCAAATACGTTTTTGCCAAAATAGGAATAACTCTTCGGAATGATGAGCTTTTTAAGATTTGCAAAGCCCTTTACGTTATACGTAGAGCTGGACATCTTGACGTAATCGGGCTCGTAATACTCCGTTCCGTTATGGAAATAAATATGCTCCATGTTCTGCAAGGTATACGAGTTTGCCTGATGTATCTCATACCATTGCTCGTGCTCGCCCTTGAAATAAATAGTCTTCAGATTCGGATTGTTGCTGAATGCGTATCCCTCTATTCCCTCAAGATTTGCCGGCAATACTATCGAGGATATATTGAATCCACTTAGCATATTTGCCGTAATGCGGACTATCGTCTCGTCTATCTCGAGCTGAGTGATCTCGTTGCTCTTCGTGCCGTCGCTGAAGGTTACGTCACCAAACCTAAGGAAATCATAAAAATCGCCCTTAAACCAATCGGTAACCGTTCCACCGTATCTGAGATCTACTCTCTCCGTGTTGAGATTGCCGTATCCACACATACTGATTACGCTCTTAGGAACGTTATAAACGTCGTACGCCAGCCAGAACG
>JAZQYC010000062.1:0-1631 GCA_045633285.1 Clostridia bacterium
CAAGTATTCAAGAACGATAACCTCCTCACGCTCATTCGACCTACAAGACAATCTTTATCGATTCAACCCAACGGTTTACTACACGGCGGTAGACGAGCTGTTTGAGCTTGGCAAAAAATTCATTGACCTCAAGACTGATAAGCCTGCTCTATTTTACGTTTGGGGACATACCTACGAGATGGACGGAATGGATATAACATGGGAGCTTTTTGAAGAGTTTTGCAAGCTCGTATCGGGAAAAGATGATATCTTCTACGGTACAAACACAGAGATTTTACTCTAAAAAACGCCGTTTTGCATAATACTCAATAATAAAAAAGAGCCAAATCATTCGATTTTGGCTCTTTTTTGTGCTTTTTGATTTTTTCGCATTATTTGATCTCAACGAAGTCGATCGCGCCGTGCTTACATAGCGGACAGGTAAAATCTGGAGTCAATTCCCCCTCGTGAACGTATCCGCAGATCTTGCATTGATAGCCTTTTTTATTAGTCTCACTTGGCTTCGGTTTAACGTTTTTATGGTAGTAAGTATAAGTCATAGTTTCGTCTTTTGACAAGACCTTAGCCTCACTGACTGAACAAACGAACATGCCATGCGTACCGAAATCAATATACTCGTCCACCTCAAGTGACATATATGAATTAGCGTAATCAGAGTAGATCACAAGTCCATTTGACGAGCGTACTACGCTATCTCCCTCAAATTTATTGACCGATCTTCCGCTCCTGAAACCGAATTTTTCAAATACCGCAAAGGGAGCTTTCGTTGATAAGCAGTTGACGTTCATTTTGCCTGAGCTTTTAATAACGTCGTGAGAATAATTATCCTTGTTTATGGTTACGGAAACCTTAACGGGATTGCTCGTCAGTTGAAGCACGGTATTGACTATTAGTCCGTTGTCTTTCTTTCCATCGTTTGAGGTTACTACGTATAAGCCGTATCCGATATTAAATAATGCTGAGTTATCTATCATGATTGATTCATTCTCCATATTTTATTTACTATATTATATCACACAAGGATCAAAAAAATCAATCGTATACTTACTGTCTCCGAAATTATAAAAAAATTTTTATTATTTTCCCAAAACCCCTTGCAAATTTATTGTAAAATACCGTCCGTTTTGTTATAATAAATAAAATAAATTTTATTTAAAGAGGCATAATTATGAAAAAACTCTATACTGGTAAAACCAAAGACGTATACGCTCTTGACAACGGCAACGTATTGCTCAAGTTCAAGGACGACTGCACGGGAAAAGACGGCGTTTTCGACCCGGGCGAAAATAGCGTAGGATTAACTATCGACGGTATCGGCAAGGCTAACCTTCAGACCTCGGTATATTACTTCGAGATGCTCAAAAAAGCAGGCATCAAGACTCACTACGTTTCTGCTGATCTTGATAACGCTACTATGGAAGTTCTCCCTGCTGAATGCTTCGGTAAAGCTCAGGGCGGAAACGGACTCGAGGTTATTTGTCGTTTGGTAGCAACCGGTAGCTTTATTCGTAGATACGGAGAATATATCAAAAACGGCACTCGCCTTGAGGGTGGATACGTAGAATGCACCTTCAAAAACGACGAGAAGGGCGATCCCCTCGTAACGGGCGAAGGCTTGGCTGCGCTTGGCG
>JAZQYC010000063.1:0-3646 GCA_045633285.1 Clostridia bacterium
GTCGGAATAGAGTACTCGTATATTCCGTCTCTATCGTCCACGAAATATCCAACGTAGCGCTTTCCGTCGTACACCTTATACACCCTTGATCCGTCCTTTTGCATTAGCTCAAAAAACTTACGAGAAAAGTGCTTACTTCTAAGCGTAGTGACGTCCTTTTCTGAAATATTTTCCATTTTCAAAAAATGAAATTCCTCAAAGCTTTTGACCTCTTTTAGATCAAAAAACGGCTCTCTTGGCTCTATATTTACAGTTTTTGCATTCAATATCGTGCAAAATCCTTGAGATTTATAAAACGCCTCATTCTTGGGAGAGAGAAAAATCATACTGATCGGGCGATGCGAAAGATAAGAAATAACCGATCTCATGACCTCTTTCATAACGCCCTTTCCACGCATAGCTTCACTCGTTGAAACACCCGACACGAACGCCCCTCCGTGAAGCTTTTCACCAAAATAAAACGACCTTGGCAAAAAATAAACGGCAGACGTGATCTGATTCTTGGTCTCGCTGTATCTCACCGTTTTTTCGTTATAAATGTTTTCAAAAAGATAGTTAACGTACTCCTCATTATCCATAAAGGAAAGACTGTACAGACTCTTCAATTTTTCAATAACGTTCATATCCCCTCTTCAAAAAATGGCGTAGCCTGCGCTACGCCATTTCGAATGATATCTTAAAGTATTTCCAAATTTTTCTTATAAGCTCTCTTGAACTCTACGCTTGCAGAAAGCGCGTCTTTTACCTCAAGTGAGCAATCTCCCTCGGTATCGATCTTCATAATAACGCTGTCTCCGAGAACGTCGCAGTTAACGCCCTTGACTATACTGCTCATGCTTCTATCGAAGCTTTCTGCAATTCTCAGTATCACTCCGAGCTTACGTACTGCGTCTACGTCCTCTTCCGTGAGTACGTTCTTGAATTTGAGAAGATCGTTATTGGATATATCGTTTTTGCGATGAGCCCAAGCAACGAACGACGCCATAATTATCTCTCTGTGCGATACTCCATACAAGGTAGAATTGAGTATAGTGTATGCCGAATGCTTATGATGATCGTAATACTTGATATGCTGACCAACGTCGTGCAAAATAGACGCTACCCTCAGCACCTTTATGTATACTCTGGGGAGCTTGTGCAATACCTTAAGCTGTTTGAAAAGTTGCATAGAAAGGTTGTACACGTGCTCTACGTGAGGAATATTCTCACCATAGTATCTAACCAAGGTATTCAGGCTGTATCCAAGAACGTCCGTAATGGGTCTTTCAGCAGTATTGGGAACGGCGTATCTGAACATTGCTCCCTCACGAAGACCCGAACCGCTTATAATGATCTCCGAGAAATCAAATCCGTCGCAAACGGCTTTGATTGCAGCAAGCGCAGACGGGAAAATGTCCGCTCTTCCGCTACTGAGACCTTTGATCTTCATAGTCTGATCGAGCTCCATCTTCTTAATCGTATCACAAATAGAAGCAAAGGACTCCATCTTGATATGATAGTTGTGAGCAACGTCCAGAGGATATTTGGTCAAAAGCCTTGAAATCTTGCCAAGGTTTCTGAATGATCCGCCTACGCCGATAAGCTGGGTATCGGGATCGATCTCTCTTAGCCACTCAATATCCTTAAGCTGATCTTTGACGTATGCGTTGATCCTGTCAAACTGATCCTCGGGTGAAAGCTCCTCTCCCTTGAATAGATCGGTAAGCGTAACCGCGCCAAAGGGAAGGGTTGCCTGAGCGAGCAAATGCTTACGATTATAATATATAAGCTGAGTGCTACCTCCGCCGATATCAACCACAAGTCCCTTGGGAACGTCCATTGAGTTGATAACGCCGGTATATACGAACTGAGCCTCTTCGTCCTGAGAAAGAACCTTGAGCTTGATACCGCAGGTAACTCCTACCTCGTCAAGAAAGCTCTTCTGGTTTTTTGCTCTACGCACGGCAGCCGTAGCGAAAGCGAATATTTTGTCAACGTGATTAGCGTCACAAAGTCTCCTGAACATCTTAAGCGTTTTGATAGTCTGAGCTACTCTCGAGGGCTTCAAAAAGCCATCTCTTTCCATATCCTGACCAAGTCTAACGCTCTCTTTGAGCTCGTCAAAGACCATAAAATAACCGCCGTCGAGTATATTAACCAATACTAACCTAGCGGAGTTTGAGCCTAAATCAATAATCGCAATCTTTTCCATTTGAATCCTCTGAATTTTAAACTGTGTGCATTATAACACAAAAAATTTTGTTTGCATAGATGTTTTTAAAAAATAATTTTTTTTTGTACAACTTGCCGATTTAATAAAAAAAATATTGTGCAAATAGCCTATAATGATTATTTACACAATATATAGTATTATTTATATAATAGTATAACTATTCAGCGAGGTAATTTCTCAGCTCTTTATATGACGAAACTACCTTAACGTTACACCTTTCAAGCGCCTTTCTCGGTCTGTGTCCAAAATCGCACAACACTACGTCTGCGCCAATTTTTACTCCAACCTCATAATCGTATTCAGTATCTCCGATAAGCAAGTATTTTTTACCACTTAGACCCTCTTTTTCAATAAGATCAAGCGCTTCCTCGGTCTTGCTTTTTCCGTGAAAATTGTCAGTACCTACGATCTTATCAAATAGATCTCTGACCCCAAAATATTCTGTCTGAGCGTAAAGAGCGTCTATTTGAGTCGCAGACAAAAGATATTGCTTTACCCCACTATCTCTCATCTCCTTGATAAACTCCTTTGCTCCGTCGAATATCTTGCATTCGGGATAGTGTTTGTCATAGAGCGGAACGTATTTTGACGCTACCTCGTCAAAAGAATACTTAGTGAAATCGAAGCCTACCCTTTTGTAATACTCTATAACGGGAAAGGTGAACGCATCTCTGTATTCGTCCACGCTTACCCGCTTTAACTTATATTCGTCAAGTAGCTCACACAATATGGAATGGCTGACCCCAACGTCGTCGATCAGAGTGCCGTTCCAATCGTATATTAGAGCGTCGTATTTCATTATTCCTCTTCTTTTACCGTAAGGTTAACGATATTAGCGTTGTCAGCAAAACGAGCAAGAGATTCTGCGCTCGATATAGCAGACTGTACGGTGCTATAATTCTCGCCTACGCAAACTATACGCTTCTGAGCGGTATAAAGCTTGTAGCAGAACTGTCCGTTCTTATCCTCGCTGACCTTAACGATACCGGTCTTAAGATTTTTCTTGATTCTCTCTATGTACTCAAGACAACCGTCCTCGCTTGCTCTGGGCTCACCCTTCAAAACGAGCACGCCGTTCGATGCCTTGAGCGCAATACCGAATTTGCCGTTATCTCTATTGGTGATCTCCCACTTTCCGGGAAGATTGCTCGGAGCAACGCTCTTAACGTCAACTACGATCTCCTCGAAATGATCGCTATCTTCTTCTCCTACAAGGCTAACGACGGGAAGAGTCTGAGCGGTAAGACGCTTAACTGCCTCGAAGCTACCCTCGGCAGACTTGCGGTATTTGTAGCTCTGACCAACACACAAAAGTCTTGGGAAGGGAGGTTTGCTGGTGATCTTGAAGCAGAAGTTCTCGTTCTTATCCTCGTCGATTCTTACCTCACCGCCGTCGATATTTTTGATAAGGGTATTGATACCGCTCTTTGCGCC